>JAVBUP010000025.1:0-5033 GCA_031555175.1 Coprobacillaceae bacterium | reverse complement strand
TAAAGTTGGACATAGATAAAACTCTCCTTTGTGTAATTGGTCGCAAATTAATCATACATGGGAAGTCATAACTATGTCTATTTATTTTTGGTTAAAACAAAAGATTCTTCTTTACCCCTACGGATATTGAAGAACCTTTTTATGTTCTATTTCTTGTGGTTGCTGCATAGTATTACAATGGGTGAGAAAAGGAAGAAAAAGAGGTGAAAACGAAAGAAAAAAACTAAAAAAAGTAATTTTTTTACTATCATTTACTATTTTCATAGGCAATGAAAAACGTTGATTTAATCACAGTTTTTAACGGATTGTATTAGATGTATTTCATATTGACTAAAACAATGTTCGACATTTTCTACAATCGCTTACATTTTTAGTTGACAAAAGCGTTTTCATTATGTAAAATGTATTCAGATAGGAAAGTCATGCTTTCCATCGGTGCTTTGCAAGGCAAAGAGGGACGGACAAGATACTTGGAATAATTTATGCGAAAGCTAATGTGAATTCGAATTTGGATAGATGCTCAAAAAATTAAGGTAGCACAAATTCATTGGAGAATGAATATTAATATAATTATGAAGAGAGCATTGTTCAAATATTTCAGGGAGGAAATAGAACAAATGAAATTCATGGAAGAAAAATTAGTTCCAGTTGCTGCTAAAATCGGTTCTCAAAGACATTTAGTAGCAATCCGTGATGCATTCATCATTGTTATGCCATTAACAATTGCTGGGTCATTAGCGACATTATTCGGGAACTTCAGCGGAATTTTCGCTGCAAACGGGCTTAATATGCCTGGTGTTGAAAAGGCTATTGCAGACTTTTTAGCAAACACAAAATTAGATACAGTATTTGGAGCTATCGGAAACGGTACTTTAAATATCATGGCTATCCTATTCATCGTATGTTTAGGGTATAACTTAGCTAACAGCCGTGGTGTTCATGGTATGGCTGCTGGGACAATCAGCTTAGCTGTATTCATGTCATTAGCACCAACTTATAACGCTGGAATCAACGCTGGAATCGAAGCTATCGGCGGAACTTTAAAAGAAGGTCAATGGACATTCTTACAAAACGTTGCTGGTATCGATGCAAGACCTTGGGTTAACACTCTTTGGTTAGGTGACTTAGATGCTTCAGGATTATTCGTTGCAATGATCGTAGGATTTATCGCTACTGAATTATTCTGTGTATTATCAAAAATGGATAAATTAAAAATCACTTTACCTGATGGTGTACCACCAGCAGTTGCTAATTCATTCACAGTATTATTACCATCATTATTTACAGTATTTGCAGTAGTTGGTGTGTTCCAATTATTCCAAGCATTCTCAGGAAACAGCTTATGGTATTGGATCGCTACTTACTTAGCAAAACCACTACAAGGTGTAACTGGATCAATGATTGGTATGTTAGTAATCATCTTCTTCGTTCATATCTTATGGATCTTCGGTTTACATGGTGCAAACATCGTTGGTGCTGTTACTAGCCCAATCTTAGCTGAACCTGGAAATCAAAATATCCAAAGATTTGCTAACAAATTAGAACCAGAAAACACTATTACAGGTGGATTCTTCTCAGCATTCTCTTATTTAGGTGGATCAGGAGCTACTATCGGTTTAATTATCGCTATCTTCTTATTCTCTAAATCAAAAGCTCAAAGAACAGTTGCTACTATCGCAGTTGCTCCTGGTATCTTCGAAATTAATGAACCATTAACATTCGGTTTACCAATCGTATTAAACCCAATCTTAGCTATTCCATTCATCGTAGGACCTATGGTTCTTGGAGTATTAACTTACTTATTAATGGAAGCTGGAGTTATCAGACGTATTTGTGCTGACGTACCTTGGGTAACACCTCCAGTAATCATCGGTTTCTTAGCAACTGGTGGGGATTGGAAAGGTGCAGTATGGAATGTAATCGAAATTGCTATCTTAACAGTAATTTGGACACCATTCGTAATTGCATCAAGCCGTATGGAAGCTTCTAACTAATTTAGAATTAGTTTAAGAGCATACTACTAGCTATCAATGCGCAAATGCAATAAATCGAAAGATTTATATCATTAATAAAATAGCCCTCTATCAATAATGGTGAGTCAATGACTCTTGTCTTAATTGAATAGACTAGTATAAAGAGTACCTTCGGGTACTCTTTTTTAATTCTATTTTTTTAGTATTTTTCATATATTTACTACTGAGGTGATAGGATGAAAATATTAAAAAAATTAATGATAATGATATTTCTTTTTTATATTGTAATTCAATCACTTGATGGGCTTGGAACATCTACTACAATAGACTTAATAACCAATTATAAGCAAATCTTTTCCTCAGCAGTTAGTAAGTATTTAGTCAAAGTGACAAGAAAAACTGGAAACATTGACTATATTGATCTTGAAACATATTTGATTGGAGTTGTAGCAGGTGAAATGCCTGCAACATTTGAAATTGAGGCTTTAAAGGCGCAAGCAGTTGCAAGCAGGACTTTTGCGTTGTCAAGGAATTTGAAGGTAGATGATTCAACACAGACTCAAGTATATCTTGATGATGATGCAATGAAAAAAAATTGGGGAGCAGATTATGAAGAGAAGCGAAAAAAGATTAAAGAAGCCGTTGATGCTACGAAAGGCGAAGTATTGACGTATAATGGTAATTTAATAAGTTCAGTATTCTTTAGCTGCAGTAATGGTAGCACAGAAGATAACAATAATTATTTTAACGTAGTTGAAATACCATATTTAAGAGCCGTTTCCAGTCCGTGGGATGAAACTGTAAATCTTAACTTCAGTGTTGACAAAAGTTTCACTGAGAGTGAATTAAAGGACAAATTGAGCGTTAATAAGCTAGATATTAAAGTTATATCTTACTATGACTCTGGCAGAATCAATGTAATAGAGATTGGTGGAAAAGAATTTACTGGTAGAGAAGTACGTGAGTTACTAGGACTTCGATCAACTGATTTTACTATTTCTAAGGTAGATTCAAAGTATATTATCACGACAAAAGGATCCGGTCATGGAGTTGGCATGAGTCAATATGGAGCACAGGGTATGGCTTTAAGTAACTATTCATACAAAGAAATATTATTATATTATTATAATGGCGTTAAATTAGAAAAAAAATAGTATATATATTTGTTTCATGGAAAAACTTTAAATGAGGTGAAACTATGAAACTATTTTTAAGAAGATATAAAAGATCTGTTGTTGTATCATTAGCTGTAGTAACATTTTTATTAAGTGGGTTTGTCATTCAAAGAACATTATCAAATATGCAAAATGATTTTAAAGATGATAAGCCTGTTGGAGTAGTAGAGGAAGAAGATAAAGATATTCCTGTTAATGGTGAAACTGAAGAAACTTTGATTTATCCATTTACTGGAGATGTTAAAATGGTAAGATTTTTTTACAATTCAAGCGATAATGAAGAAAAACGTGCGTTATCAATGACATCATTTGAAGGTGTTTTTAGACCAAATCAAGGAGTGGACTTTTCTAATGATGCTAAGATATTTGATATTCTGTCATCGTTCTCAGGAACTGTTACTGATAAAAGAGAAGACTCAATTTTTGGATGGACAGTTACTATTACAAATGAAACTGGGTTAAAAGCTACTTATCAAAGTCTTGCTGATGTGACAGTAGAAAAAGGCGCTGCAGTTAAGCAAGGGGATAAACTTGGTAATAGCGGTGAAAACATTTACAATAAAGATTTGGGAGTGCACTTGCATTTTGTATTAGAATTAAATGGCAATCTATTAAATCCAGAAACCAATTTCAATCTTAAACTAAGTGAAATAAAGTAGCGAAAACGCTACTTTATTGATTATAGTACTAGAAATCAAGTAAATATGTGATATAATGTTTAGGTAGAATTGGAGGTAAAAATAATGGCATTCTCAAAAGAAATAGGTATCGACTTAGGTACTGCAAATATATTAATTTTTGTAAAAGGTGAAGGAATTGTAGTTAATGAACCATCTGTAGTTGCTATGGATGCAGAAACAAAAAAACCTTTAGCTGTTGGTTCAGAAGCTAAAGACATGTTAGGTAAAACACCTGGCAGAGTGATTGCGATCAGACCATTGAAAGATGGTGTTATTGCAGATTTTCATGTAACTGAGGTCTTAATTACTCATTTCATTCAAAAGTTAAATTTAAAAGGAGTTTTTTCACGTCCAACGATTTTAATTTGTTGTCCGTCAAATATTACTTCAATTGAAAAAAGTGCAATTAAAGATGTTGCTGAAAGAGCAGGAGCAAAGCGTGTATTTATTGAAGAAGAACCTAAAGTTGCAGCAATTGGTGCTGGTTTAGATATTTCTAAACCTACTGGGAATATGGTTATTGACATCGGTGGTGGAACTACTGATATAGCTGTATTATCACTAGGTGATATCGTAACTAGTGATTCATTAAAAATTGCTGGGGACAGAATGGATCAAGATCTTATTAAGTTCTTAAAAGACAAATATAAATTGTTAATTGGTGAACGTACAGCAGAAAACATTAAAATTACTGTAGGTACGGCATTAAAAGGAGCAAGAAATGAAAGTGTTGAAGTTCGCGGTAGAGATTTAGTTACTGGACTACCTCACACTATTACAATTAATTCTGATGAAACTGAAACAGCATTAAGAGAAACATGTCAAACAATCGTAAGAGCAACTAAACATGTTTTAGAGCAAACTCCTCCTGAATTATCAGCGGATATCGTAAATCGTGGTATTTTCTTAACTGGTGGTGGAGCGTTGCTTCATGGGCTTGATGAATTACTAGCAAAAGAATTAAATGTACCTGTTTTCATTGCTGAAGATGCATTGAACTGTGTAGCAATTGGAACTGGTATAATGTTAGAAAACTTACATTATTACAAATAGATTGTTTATTAAAAGGTTCTTAGACAACCGTAGGGGTGAACGATAAACGTTTATCCCTTTTTTGTATATTAATTTGTCAATAGGAACAGTTTAGTAAGAGAATTCGTTTACGATAGTGAACGAATGATCGATAACCATAAGCTGTTCTTTTT
>JAVBUP010000052.1:0-30710 GCA_031555175.1 Coprobacillaceae bacterium | reverse complement strand
ATATTAATCATAGTTACAATTTGGCTACGAGAGTAGTTGTTTTCAGTATACACATATTCACTTTTCAATGACCATTTCACTTCTTATTAAAGAATTTAACTATTTCTATAAAATCACTTGTTTTTTATATAGTTAGCTCCTATAAATAAAAAACTTCTATTTAAATAGAAGTTATTTTGCATATATAAAAAGATTTAAGTTCTCTTAAATAGACAAAATGACTTCAGTTAGTGTTTTAGCTTTTCCCCACATTTTGTCCACCTCATTTCATTACTATGATACCATCATTCATTATTATTGTAAACAAACAAAAGGGTTCTTTATCTTAAAGAATCCATTTTTTATATAACTATTACTGCTAGTTTTCTATCAATCTATACTTGCAGGTAATACGAAATCAAGTAATATTTCTCTTTCAAAGTCTACTGCCTCACCATTCTTAGTCTCCACAGTACCATAATACTTCATAATTGTCTGCTCACCCATCACAATAATGTCTAATTTGTTAAATTATCTTTTTAAACTAATATTATTTATCTTTTTTATGGAAATGTAATACTACAAGCGCTGTCAAAAAGTTATACATAGATGTAAATATATCCAATTAATCGCAAGTAAAACTGCCTTAGTACAATAAATATATGAACTTTAACCTAGTGAAAGTTTCTACGTTTTCTGCTTCATTCATCTCCACCTAAAATCACAAAATTGTACTTTCCCGATTTATTACAAGAAAGCGGTAAAAAACAATGTTCTATGTCAGATGCCTATGGCTCAAGGTTTCATAATTCCTATAATCCATCTATATCAAATGACATAGAAACTGTCTATTGTTGTTTATTAAAGCCGAAAAAGATATAATACTTATTAATATAGTTATCTTAGCACAGACTAAAGAAAATTTTTACTTACTACCATCTTTTGGAACATCGCTTAATTCCTCATTATGCTTTTTATTCAGCTCCCTTATTTCCCTGGCAATCCTATTACCAGTAACTGCAATAACTGCAGTCATCACAAACAATATCATTGCAATTTGAATTAGAAGTTGAGCATAAGGATAATCTGGATAATCATACCCGGTAGCTGTTAAGAGTGAGACAATTACTCTAGTTATATAGAAAAATACAACGCCAGTAGCCAAATCTATAATCACAGTCTTAATTATTTTGTCGTACTTCATATTACCCCTCCTTTCATATAATTTATATTACTATATTATGATAAGTAATCCGAAATAGCTGTGTATTATTATCGATCAGTAATTGTTAGGAGAATAATTTATCAAACAACTCCCTGTATACTCAGAATATTTATAATTTACACTTGGAGAAAGTGATATACTTGGCCCCGATGTGCTCCATCCAAAACTTGGTCTAACTGTAACATAAGAACTTACATGAATATATTTTGACAACATTTGAAAATTTAAATCACCGGATGTTACTCCTAATAACATCTTACCAGTAATCGTAAAGTATAGGCTCGTAAGTATTCCGGAAGGCAACTGGAACTCATAAGCAAATCCATTCGACTCCCTTCTTAAGGAACCATACTCAGAATATGTACTTCCCGCTCTTACATATGTCATCTTTCCAGAAAAATCACTATTACTATTTGCTAAACTTATTGTTGTATTTCCACCTATAGACATTGCATCAACAAGTCTACCAGAAGCGATTTTCAACCAAGTAAACATTCCTGACATTGTATACCACCCCTTTTGTGCGCTATTACTATTGTATGTAGCAATTGTTGTAATACGCATATAGCCATCACTGCTTGTTTGCGAAGCATAACCACTATTCCTACTCTCGCCATCATCTAATGGTGGCAGTATTCCTTGCACCACCGCAAGTTCAGCTAAACATTCCTCCTCACTTAGAATAATCTCCTCTCCATCTAAAGTTGATTTAACATACTCGACTGTAACAATAATTTCTGTACTATCATCTAATAATTCATTAATCAAAGATTGTTCAGTCTTTTCAAGATCACCTTCATTATATCCTAACGTTTTCAAAATCAAACGATTGCTCATGTCTTTTGAGTATCCCTTATTCATGAAAGTCTTCCTTAATGCTTTAATTTCATCTTCAAGAATTGAATTTTTTTGCATAGTTTTATCGCCATGCTTCTTAATTAAATATTCATACTTTTTAGTGTCAATATTTCTTGTTGATTTCCTTTCTACTGCAAATGCATTAGTTGTCGAAAATAGCAATATAATTGCTACTAATATTATTTTAATTTTTCTCATTTTTGTTTCTAAAGTATATTATAAATGACTTGCTTAATAGTCATATTAATATACATGCTCCTTTCTTTTTATGCAATCAAATCATGTATAATTATTATTTATATTACCCATTAAAGCTTAAATTTCTTACTCATCACAACCAAATATATTGCCCGTAATTCCTGCTACTTTTGAAACATCAGTATTCCTAGATATAATATTTATTAAAAGCTTACTATTAAGAATAGTTTTATAACTTCTCATACCCTCCTTTCTAATGCATCTCAGCAATCCCAGTTTAGTATTGAGCCCACTTGACAGAAATAATTGATAATGCATGCCCTATATTCATTATTCTCATCCCATTGCCATTAGTATCATATCCTAGCTATAATACTAATCAAATAATTTTGTTAAGATATTAAAGCATATGATTAAGAGAAAGTAGCTGCCATATAATAAATGTGAACGAAATTAAATATGTATTAAAAGTTATCCAACATTGTCATCAATATGATGATCAAAAACTTTTATATCATATTGCTTTTTCTATTTCCTTTTACTTCTATAACTAACAATATCTAAAATGATTATGTATTCAATACACTCAAATTTGAATATTTTTTCTTTTCACTTTGCTTATAATTCATCTCCTTTGCAGTTAATTTTACTACTAGGCTGCTAAGATGCTTTATACTTCTAAATAAATAATAAAATAATATAATTTTAAAAGCAAATCTTGTTCACTTTTGCAAACAATTGGCAGTTTAACTCAAAATTATCGCAATATTTCCGTTTTTTTTGATTAAAAATTAACTACTAATAGCTTGATGAACAAAAAAGATTCCTACCATATACCCAAAACTTATAGATATTGGATATACAGAGGAATCTTATCATCTTATATATTAAAACTTAACTGGTTCAATATGCCAAATTTCACTAGCATATTCTTTGATTGTTCTATCTGAAGAGAAGAATCCAGATTTAGCAACATTAGTTAAACATATTTTTGCCCATTGTTGTCTATCTCTATATAACTCTTCTACTTTATGTTGTTATATCTATAACTATGCAAGAACCATTGCTTATTCAATGGCCTTTACTCCGCTAGTAGTGCATAATCTACTATTAGTCTTGATATATATCTATCAACTTTTGAACTAGTTTCAAGGTAAAAATATTCATTTTTATGTCGCGTAAACAACCCACGTCTATGATCATAACCAACTATTAAATAATTTACAGAGTCTTCAGAATTTTTCGTTACTGTTACTTGACCTTTTAAATAATACGATAAACGTTGCACTTTATCTCTATACTTGTTGTCAGAAAGATATGAGTATGTTGGCAATTTAGTTGAAAGCCATACACCAGAAGAGACATCTATCCTATCTTTGAGAGATTCGCTATAATTATTTATTACTTTATTTTTGCCACGTATACTATAAGAAATTAATGCTTCATAATCAGCAAAGTCAGTACTATATATATAATTATCAGAGCGGAATCCCATGAAATCATTCATACGGTATGTCGGCATATCTAGCCAAGTATATAGTACACTTACTTCATACGTACCACTCATATCTTTTTTATCTCCAATATACTTTACAGAAGTAATCATTCTAAAATTGCCATTTTCACTAAATGTTTTAACGTTAGTGTAGCTGCATTCATTTGTAACAAGCCTTCCGTTATCATCAAATCGTAAAATATCATCCATTATACTTAGATGAGCTGCATCATTCAGCATCCAATCAATTTCATCTTGATCAATATTTTCTATTTCCTCCTCTTTGAATCCTAAATATAATAATGCCTCATTTTTAGTATCATCTCCCAACTCAAACAGTAAAGAATATTTATCTTTTAAGTCAAGAAATTTTTTGCTTGGTAAATCATTCTTTGCTTCAGTACTATCAATTCTGGATGAAAAAATATTAAAAGAATGCAGGAAAGCAAATGGGCTATTCATACAATCACTAATCCTAAATAAAATAGGTGTGACAACAATAACTATAAGTATAATAATTAATTTGTTTTTTTTGCTCTTCATAGATAATCTCCTTTCTTCACAAGTATAAATCCAAATATATGTTTTTTGGTTAGACAGCAATGTATTAATTATCAGTGTTTATATTGAATAGACATTTTTTGCTTTGCTATACCTCATAATTAATCATATATATCCTTCATTTAGATTATTCCACTTAATATGTATGAAATACTTTTGAGATTCAAACAATCATTTTTTGTTGCCCAATTTATTTTATAATTGTTATATGAATAATCGCCTAATAAAGCATTAACCTAAGCAAAATATTAACTACGACATTATTTCACAAAAGATTAATGTTTACTTATAGAAAGTGACTAGTTGATTCCTATATTAAGGTGTATAAACTACTGAACACGACGAATTATATTCCTGCCCATTAAATGATAATCCCCCACTAAGGCTAAGTCCACCGCTTGCAAGACTTATCGAAAACTTAGGACTTATCGCAGCCGTTAGGTGAACATACCTTGACCACATCTGAGTATTAGTTGTATATACTTTAACTCTAGCTGAAAGTTCAAAATTCAAATTAGAGATAGACCCAGCTGATGGTAATCTATATTCTGCAAATACTCCTCCGTTCTGTAAATTATCAATGACATTCTTCGCATCGAATGTATATGTAACAGGTGACCCACTTGAGTTAGTGGTTTTATATGACATTGTTGATTTATAGTCACTTGGAGTAGTGCTCCAAATCACATTATTGTTAAACAGCGAAATTCCATCCGTTAATCTTTGCGCAGGAAGTTTTAACCAAGAATAACTAGCTCTCACTTTGTACCATCCCTTCGTCGGATTAGTACCTTCATATGTCATCATTGTGACTATCATCATATAGCCATCTCCTGATATTCTCATATTATAACCATCTCTTGGATCGCCTCCATCATCAATAGGCGGAAGCACACCACGCACTAATTGAGCCTCCTCGAGTCTTGCTATTTCTTCTAAACACTCATTTGCATCCATTGATGTACTGACACCATACTGATCCACTTTTATGTATTCAGTTGCCACTACTAATTCGGTAGCTCCATCAAGCATTCTATTAATCTCATTCTGCCCCATCTCATCCAACTGATTGTCAGTTAGACTCATTAACTTAAGAATAGCTCTATTTACCTCATTATCTGTGCCTTTGATTCTCTTCAATGAAGTTCTAACTAAATCAAGATTATTCTTACTTATTAATTTTACTTCCTTTTTATCATTCTTGCTATTTGTAACGAACATTCCCAAATCACTACTAGAAACTATTGATTGATAATCTTTATCAAAAGCATAAGAATTAATAATTGCAGTAAGCAATATCGAAATACTTAATAATATTCTAATTGATTTTTTCATATTTTCTCCTTATCATTAGATGTCCTAAACAATTTTTTAGATATTATGAGCGGCGTCAAGTTTTTCGCATTTTTACAATTTTGACTTATCATCGCATATTTATAGTATCGTTATAGCCTATTGATGCCTAGCTCATTTCTCTTATAAATATATTATATAATCTCTAGTTAATATATATCCCCCCATTCTTATTCAAGGTCATGACAAATCTACTATACAATTACTTGGTCTTAAGCAAGTATTATATATCAAGCAATAAAACTTTCTTATCTACTTTTCTCAATACAAAAAGTATCCTCGCCACAGTCATATCATCATTATTAGATAAGTTGAATGCTCCTCTAAAGCTTTTGCAACAACCATACTACTCATATTAATAAGGGGTAACATTATCGTTAATATAATCAAAAACTTTCAAATAATTTTACTTCTATAACTAACAATATCTAAAATGATTATGTGTTCAATACACTCAAATTTGAATATTTTTGCTTTTCACTTTGCTTATAATTCTTCTCCTTTGCAGTCAATTTTACTACCAGGCGACAGAGATACTTTATACTTCTAAATAAATAATAAAATAATATAATTTTAAAAGCAAATCTTGTTCACTTTTGCAAACAATTAGTAGTTTAACTCAAAATTATCGCAATATTTCCGTTTTTTTTGATTAAAAATTAACTACTAATATCTTGATGAACAAAAAAGATTCCTACCATATACCCAAAACTTATAGATATTGGATATACAGAGGAATCTTACCATCTTATATATTAAAACTTAACTGGTTCAATATGCCAAATTTCACTAGCATATTCTTTAATTGTTCTATCTGAAGAGAAGAATCCAGATTTAGCAACATTTGTTAAACATATTTTTGCCCATTGTTGTCTATTTCTATATAATTCTTCTACTTTATGCTGTGCTTCAACATATGATTTGAAATCTGCTAATAAGAAGTATTCATCATTTTTTGACATTAACTCATCAAAAATCATTCCAAATTCTTCTTTTGAAGTATTCCATGATCCATCAATTAATGAATTTAACACTTCTTTTATCATATTGTCATCATTGTAATATGACCATGCTGAATATGTTCCACTTCTTCTTAAGTCATTTACTTCTTCATCTCTTAATCCAAAGATAACACAATTATCCATTCCAACTTCTCTAGAAATCTCTACATTGGCACCATCATAAGTTCCAATTGTAATAGCTCCATTCATCATGAACTTCATATTTCCAGTACCTGAAGCTTCTTTACCAGCCGTTGATATTTGCTCTGATACATCTGCTGAAGGCATAATAATTTCAGCTAGTGATACACCATAATTTTCTAAGAATACTACCTTTAAATACTTATTAGTTTCTGGATCATTATTTACAACATCAGCCACTGAGTTAATAAGTTTAATTACTTTTTTAGCAAAATGGTAAGCTGGTGCTGCTTTAGCCCCAAATATGAATGTTCTAGGATATATTCTGTAATTAGGGTCATTCTTCATTGATTTATATAAATATATTACATGTAATACATTTAATAGTTGACGTTTATATGCGTGAAGTCTTTTTACTTGAATGTCAAAGATTGAATTAACATCAACTTCAATACCATTATGAGCCTTAATATAATCAGCCATAATTTGTTTGCGTTGTAGTTTAACATTCATAAATCTTTCTTGCACTGATGAATCATCTACAAAATTCATTAGATTTTCTAATTGACTTGGATCTTTAATCCATCCATCGCCAATTGTGTCATGCAATAATGATGATAATTCTTTATTACTATAAGCAAGCCATCTTCTATGAGTAATTCCATTAGTTTTGTTATTGAATTTATTTGGATATAAATCGCTAAATTCTTTCATCTCTTGATTCATAAGGATTTGTGAATGAAGTTCAGCTACTCCATTAACACTAAATGATCCTGCTATTGCTAAGTGAGCCATGTGCACATGTCCATCTTTAATGATTGATAAACGTCTTACTTTATCTTCATCTAAAGATGACATTCTAACAAAGTTAGTAAAGCGATTGTTGATCTCTTCAATAATCATATAAATACGTGGCAATAATGATCTAACCATTTGAATCGGCCATTTTTCTAATGCTTCCGCAAGTATCGTATGATTTGTATAAGCACAAGTGTGACTTACAATATTCCATGCTGTATTCCAATCATAATGATATTCATCCACTAATATTCTCATTAACTCAGGTATTACTAGCACAGGATGTGTATCATTTAATTGAATTACATTTTTCTCATGCAAATTATCTAATGATGGATATTTTCTTAAATGTGCTCTTACAATTGCTATTACCCCTGCAGATACAAAGAAGTATTGTTGCTTTAAACGTAATCTTCTTCCATCTTCTGTAGAATCATCAGGATATAATGTTTGACAAATATCTCTTACTTCTTGAGTATATCTTCTAAAATCAATATTTTTAGGTAATATATCGCTAGCCTCTGCATTCCATAATCTTAGTGTATTTGTTACCTTTGTATCTCTACCTACAATTGGCATATCATATGGCACGGCTCTAATTTGTTCAGCATCAACGTGCTCAAACTTTAAATTACCGCTATCATCAGCTCGCACCTCAATACGTCCGCCGAATTTCACTTCAACAGCATGTTTTGGTTTTCTAACTTCCCACATATTACCAAGTTTCATCCATTGATCAGGTACTTCAACTTGATATCCATTTTCTATCTTTTGTTTAAATAATCCATATTCATAACGAATTGTATTACCATGCCCAGCTAACTCTAATGATGCTAGTGAATCTAAGAAACATGCAGCTAATCTTCCTAGCCCCCCATTTCCAAGTCCTGGATCAGATTCTAATTCTTCTAACTCATTTATATTGATATCAAACTCTGCTAACCCTTCTTTAACAACATCATAAATTCCTAAGTTCATAAGATTGTTGGTTAACAATCTTCCCATTAAAAATTCCATTGAAAAGTAATGCATTTGTTTTTGTTGTTTTTTCGCAATTTGTTGTTTTGTTTCAGACCAATTTACAGAAGCATAGTCTCTAACCATAGTTTCAAGAACCATGAATTTTTCTGTTATGTGAGCTTCACCAACTGTACGCCCATATTGTTCTACTACCCTTCTACTAAATTCTAACTGAAAATCTTCTTTATTTAAAAACATGAATGGTATTCCTCCTTCATTCACAACAACTCAATTCTATCAATTTTGTTCCCTTTAATCAACTGCCACAATACTAATTTAAGGAAAAAGGAAAGAATATTCATAATGAAAATGTTTTCATTTATATTCTTTCCAGTAATTCATTTAGTTTCTTCATCCAAGATTCCGTTTTATTCATTTTGAATGTAATAAACCCGCGAGCATGCCTAACCGTTATTTCCCTGGAAATACTATAAACTAAGTCTAATAATTTAACACCATCAACAGTATTTGTATACTCTTGATTAAAAGTTATCTCGATAAAGTCTTTTTGATCATTTATTTTTTCAACATTAGTGATACTAATCAATATATCAAAACGGCGTTTATCAATTAAAGCAGCTACTTCACGAGGAAGTTTCCCATATATATCAATTATTTCACTTTGGATTTCATCTATATCAATTAGCGATGATGCATGATCAATTCGTTGATAAAGTTGCAGTTTTTCCATATCAGTAGATACATAATTCTGGGGAATATATCCCTCTACTGAAACGTTACTAACCTTGATTGGATCCTCTTCTAGTTGCCCAGTTTTTTCTTGGATGGCCTCTTGAAGTATTTTCATATACATATCAAATCCAACTGTATCTATAAATCCTGCTTGTTCCCCGCCAAGGATGTCACCCGCTCCACGGATTGCTAAGTCTCGCATAGCTATTTTATAACCCGATCCTAGTTCCGTGAATTCTTTTATGGCTGATAGTCTTTTCATGGCAATCTCAGTTAATTGACGATGTGGGCGATACATTAAATAGGCATATGCCATTCGATCGCTGCGACCAACTCGTCCTTTTATCTGATATAGTTGGCTTAATCCAAAATGATCAGCATCCTCAATTATTATTGTATTAGCGTTTGGAATATCTATGCCTGTTTCAATAATTGTAGTACAAACTAAGACATTATAATCTCTATTTACAAATTTCATCATTACATCTTCTAACTCTTCTTTATCCATTTTACCATGTCCAATACCTACTCTTGCATTTGGTATTTGTCTAGTAATCTTATAAGCTTGTGATGTAATGTCAGAAGTGTTGTTATAAAGATAAAATACCTGCCCACCTCTAGCCAGTTCTCGTTCAATGATTTGTTTGATCATTGCTGGATTTTTTTCCACAACGTAAGTGTTAACTGGCATCCTATTTTTTGGCGGCGTATCAATTTGTGATAACCCTCTTATTCCCATTAATGACATTTGTAATGTCCTTGGTATTGGAGTCGCAGTTAATGTTAATACATCTATATTTTGCTTAAACTCTTTAATGGTTTCCTTATGTTTCACACCAAATCTTTGCTCTTCATCAACAATTAAGAATCCAATATTTTTAAACTTAACATCTTTTGAAAGGATGCGATGTGTTCCAACTAATATGTCTATTTTACCCTCTTTCAAATCATTTAAGATCTTCGATGCATCTTTTGGAGTAACATATCGATTCAACATTGCTATATTTACTGGATAGTTACGGAAACGATGTACCATAGTTTCATAATGTTGTTTTGACAATATAGTAGTAGGACATAGCAACGCTACTTGTTTTCCTTCCATGATCGCTTTAAAAGCTGCTCTTAGGGCAACTTCAGTTTTCCCGAATCCAACATCACCACACAGCAAACGATCCATTGGCTGTGGCTTTTCCATATCCTCTTTGATTTCTTGTAAGGAAGTAATCTGATCAATAGTTAAATCAAATTCAAAATCATTTTCAAATCCAATCTGCTCTGGTGTATCTTGACCGAAAGCATACCCCTGCATTGCCATACGCTTAGCATATAAATCAATTAAATAATCTGCTAAATCGTCTACCTTTTCCCTGATTTTTTGTTTAGTCTTTTGCCATGCAGTACTTCCTAATTTATAAATTTTGGGAGGTCTACCATCTTTTGAGGAGTATTTACGGATTAGTTTAAACTGCTCAACTGGCACATACAATGTATCATTATCTTTATAAGCTATATATAAATAATCTCTTAAATTACCTTTTGTTTCTAACGTTTTAATCCCCATGTATTGCCCAATTCCATGCATGTCATGAACAACATAATCTCCAATATTTAACTCTTCATAATTTTTGATAACTTTTGCATTCTTATATCTTAGGAAATGTTTAGGTGTCCTTTGCGTTAATCCAAATAATTCTTTTGCAGTAAGGATAATTAGATTTTCATCCATTAACTCCAATCCCTCTGCCATATCTTTACGATAAATATTTATTCCATCAAAAACTTTATCTTCATCTCCAACTAAAACATACTTCAAATTGTAATTTACAAATAGCTCTTCTAATTTCCTAATATGACTATCTTTTTCTAATATAATTAACACTTTAGATGTTTCTATATATTCTCTTAATAGTTTTACTAATGTTTCTTCATTAGTAACATTAGTAATTAATGAACGCGTATTGAATGTTACTTCACTGTCTTTTGTTCTAAACATTTTCATCAGAAGTTGCTTTTTGTGAATGCTCAGAACTTGATGAATATCAAAGAATAAATCTAAGTTAGGTAACATTTTGCCAGCTTCAAAGAGTTCTAAGTTATATTCATTGCCTTCTTCCATTAACATCTTGTAATTATCTAATACTCCGTTCTTGTCTGAAAGAATAACTACTGGATTATTAAAGTAATCTAAAATTGAACTACATTTATTGAACATCCCATAATAGCGATATTCATGAAAACTAGTCCCGTGATTTCTAATATTCTCAATATCCATAGCTATTTCATTAATTAATATATCTTGCTTATCTGTCGATATTTTTGAAAGTGTTTGCTCTTTAAGATTAGTTATTTTTATCACAACTTCTTCAATATCTTCATCATCATAAAGAATCTCAGAAGCTGGATATATCGAAACTTCATCTACTGATTTTAATGTTCTTTGCGATTCAGGATCATAAAATCTAATTGATTCTATAATGTCATCAAAGAATTCTATACGTACTGGATTTTCATAATTCATGCTGAAAACGTCGATAATTCCTCCACGATTACTGAAGTGGAATGGTGTATCGACTCTAGTTTCAAAGTTGTAACCTAATTCTACTAATTTACGACGTAATATTTTTGGATCAATTACTTGGTCCACTTTTAAATCAATTATTTTCTTTACAAATAATTCATAGCTAGGGATCTTGCGAATGATTGCAGCTGTATGTGTGACCAAAACAATTGGTTTTTTATCTATTATTCTAGAAATAGTATTAAAGCGGATTGCCTGCATTTCAGGAGAAGCAGCTAATGCTTCAACACGTAATGATTCATCATATGGAAAGTATAGAGAGGATTCTTTAATCATTGATGATAAGTGTAAGTGAAGTTGTTGAGCCTCGTAAAGACTACTTTTAACTACAACAATAGTTCTTGGGTTAGATGTAAAAGACGAAGCTATCAATAGTGCTTCATCATTAATGCTTGAATGAATTATCTCACCATACCCTTTATCAACTAATAGTTTTGCTTGGTTATTATTTAGTACATCAAATAATAATTTCATCAGTTATACTTGTTCATTACTTTCATAAAATCTGTTTCTACAAAATACAATGCAGCTTTTGCAGCTCTATTAAAAGTTTCCTCAATAATAACTTTTTCATCTTTTCTAAATTTCCCTAACACATAATCAATGACTGGTATGAACTGATCCTTATCTATTCCAACGCGTATTCTCTTAAATTTTTGTGTTTTAATATGTTGAATAATACTTTTCATACCATTATGCCCACCAGCACTGCCATCTTCACGTAGTCTTATTTTACCAACTGGCATATCTAAATCATCATAAATAACGAGGATATCTTCAACATCTATCTTAAAGAAGTTCATAACTTCTACTACTGACTCCCCTGACGAATTCATATAAGTCAATGGTTTAAGCAGTATTACTTCTTCTCCTTTATAGCTAGTCTTAGTGTAAATTCCTTTAAATTTCGCTTTATCTAAAGTTACATTAAGTTCTTTGGCAATCTCATCTATTACTTTAAAGCCACAATTATGCCTTGTGTTCTCGTAATCTTTACCTGGATTACCTAATCCTACTATTAACTTCATAATCCACCTCCATCATAAAGCCAAAAAGCTAGAAAATTATATTTTCTAGTTTGGCTATCTCATTAATACTATCATAGAATAGGGTTCAACAGTAACAACATTCGTAAATATTTCTTCATTTACAACCCCATATTCATCTAAAATGACACGATAATCAGCTTTTAATGGCTCATCATAGACATTTCCTGTCGGATTTATAAAGATTTGCACATCTTCAAAATCCTCTAAATACTCTTTAACATTACTTATACTTAATTGAATCATTCGATAATCAATAATTCTTGTAGAAACATGCTCTTCTATTTCCTGACTAGTTTTAAACCTGAAAACAGGATAACGTTTACGAAGATCAATTAAATCTATCATATATTCTACTTGATCTAGATATCGATCTTTACGATCCCAATCTAAATGATTTATAGAATCTGGGGCATTATATGTGTTATGTGCTCCAAACTTTGTACGGCAGAATTCTTCTCCAGAATGAACAAACATCACTCCTTGACTTACAGCAAGTATTCCATGCATTAGTTTTTGTCTAGCTAGACGTATTTCTTTAGATTCATCTTTATTGCTAGCCTTCATCTTATCCCACATCGTACCATTATCATGACATTCATAATAATTAATAGATTGATTTGGATCGTTAACGAAGTTTTTACATAATAACATATCATGCATATTATCCGCCAGATAAGTATTACCAGTACCATATCCTTTTGATAATACTTCATCTTTTCCTGTTTTACCTTTTACAATATCGCGATAGACATCATTGAAGAATCCAATATGTGGTAATTCTCCATGATTTTCACGCATACCTTTTTCACTGTTATCTAACAGTGTGGGCATATTCCATCCTTCACCATACATCATAAAACTACTATCTATTTTTTTACATTCATTATAAATAATATTTAATGTGTCAACATCAATGATACCCATTAAATCAAATCTAAATCCATCGATACCGTATTGTTTAACCCAGTATCGACAAGAATCGACAATATATTTTCTAGTCATTAGTTTCTTAGTATCAAGGTCATTGCCACAAAATGAGCCATTAGATATTTCACCATTTTGTCCAAGCCTAAAATAATAACCCGGAACTATTTTCTCAAATGAACTTTGTTCACGATCATACATATGATTATACACAACATCCATGTTAACTCTAATTCCATTTTCATGAAATTTGCTTATAGCATATTTTAATTCATTTACTCTACAATATGGATTAAGTGCATCAGTACTATAACTGCCTTCTGGCACGTTATATTGCATCGGATCATAGCCCCAATTATAATAAACCCACTCATTTAACTCATCAACAGTTGCAAAGTCGTATATTGGCATAAGTTGAACATGTGTGATACCTAGTTGCTTGACATAGTCTAATCCAGTTGGATTTCCCATTTTTGTTTCTCTGCCTTCTTCAGCCATACCTAAATATTTACCACGATTTACAACGCCACTTGACACTCCTGATGTAAAGTCTCTTACACTTATCTCATAAATGATTGCATCAACATTTGCTGCTAATGGCGCAAGTTTATCTTTACTTTTGTTCTTATAGATTTTCTTTGGATTTAATACTACACTTTTTTTATTATTAGGAGTACTTGATATTCCATAAGGATCCGTAGCCTGTGACCACGTATCATTATTCTTAACCAAATATGTATATGCTGCCCCATCTAAATCTCCTGGTACAATTGCGCTCCATACGCCTTTATCTCCTCGATCCATACGAACCGTTGTCGAGCGATTGTCTTGAATATATTCAATTTTAACTTTTGTCGCTACAGGAGCCCATACTTTGAATGTAGTTTGAATGGGAGTATACGTAGCTCCTAAATCATCACCATCATAATAATACGTTTGATCAAACCATTCCGTTTTAACTATTCCTGAATAAATAAGCGTCACTGTTAGACCCCATTCATCGATTACATCATATTCATTGCCAATAATAATATCTTTCGCATATAGCTTATATACATTACAGTTTAATTCCCTATTATATGAGTTACTCATTAATTCCAAGCTGAATAACTCCCCAGTTTTGTGACTGCGCAAACGAAAAATAGCACTGTCTCCATTATAGTAATTCTTCGAAAGGTAAACAGTGATAACATCTTTATCATCAAGATTTGCTACCATTCTTTTTTCAATACTAAACATTTTATCACTCCCATATGTCTTTATTATTATACCAATTTAGTGCACTCATTACTATATATATAATTAAAGATAGAAACGGACTGTGCACCTTTAACAATAACAAGACCAGACAAATCAATCTGTCCGGCCTTTTATATATAGTTCTAAAAACCAACTAGCGACAACATTGTTGGGAATCTTTTTGCCCACGATTCATCATTATGTTTACCACTACCATCAATCACATAAGACACATTCTTATACCCAATATCTAATAAAAGGTCATTTACTTTACTGCTTTCATCCACAAACTTTTTACCATTTTCTTTTCTACCAACGTCAAGGTAGATTACGCTATCTTTTCTAGTTTTGTGATCATTAATGTATTGTAGTAAAGCTTCTTCATTAAACCATATAGAAGAAGACATAGCTCCAATTATGCCAAAAGTCTCTGAGTGCCTTACTAAGCCAACTAATGAAATATACCCACCCATACTACATCCTGCAAGCATCGTATGTTTGCGATCATTTTTCGTTCTGAAATGAGTATCAATGTACGGTTTAACGCAAGACACTATACTATCTAGATAATCGAAACCTTCGCCTCCAATTGTCATAATATTGACTAATCCTTCTCCAAAATCAAATTCCTTATCAACATTGCTTTTCCATGGTGACATTTCATTTAATCGATTCTCTGTAGAATCAATACCCACTACTATAATATCCTTACCACATTCATCAAGATAATCATTAATACCCAGACTAGTATCTTGCCCATCACCACTAAATAGCCCATTCCCATCATGCATATACAATACCGGATAATTTCTTCTTGTGACATCATAACTAGTAGGAAGATACACCCTTATGGTCCTGTTCGTATTTAACTCCTTTAATTGCATATCTTCAATTAGTACTACTTTGCCCATATTATCGCCCCTTCATTATTTCTCTACTAAATTCAAATAACGTAATCCCCAAAGCCATCGAAAGGTTTAGTGAATCTATTGTGTTCAAATGCGGTATAATTATTGCTTGCCCATAGTTTGAGAACTCATTTGGAAGTCCAGAACTTTCATTGCCAAATATTAATGTATGTACACAAGTTTTATTAGATACTGCTTGGATTGGGATACTAGCTTGTAGCATCAAACAGAATATACTTCTGTCTTTATAGTTTTGATAATATTCTTCAAAACTATTGAAGTATTTAATATTGATTGAAAATATCGCTCCCATAGAAGCTCTAACAACCTTTGGATCAAAGACATCTACTCCTGGAGCAATTATTACTAGATTAGAATAGCCAAAGCCAAGCATAGTTCTAATTATGGTCCCCATATTCCCCATATCGCTTGGATGATGTAATACAACATGATTTACATTAGCATCTATCTCATTATGATATTTTTTAAATACTCCAATGCAATATACATTATCTTTTGTCGCTAGTTTATCAATTTGCTTATCATTAACTTCAATGGTAATATTGTGCTCTTTACAAAAAGCAATCGCCTTTTGTATACCTTCGTTTTTTTCGCCTTTGCTAGAAATATAAACAGTTTCAACAACTTCAGGTTTATTAAGTAATAACTCCATCGTTGGAAATACTCCTAAAGCGTATGAATAATCAAATTCCTTTTGATATTTTTTTAGCATATTATCAACTCTTTTCTTAATAATTATAGCCTCTTTTCTATTATTGTTCTAGTTATTTTGACTTTATTGATATTACAAGCTAGAATAGTGATGAGGTGATGATATGAGAAAATCACTAAATAAAAAAAGAACAATATTAGTATTAATTGTTCCAATTGTAATCCTAATCGGTATAATCATTTTAAATATATATAGAACTACCTACAAACTTATATTAAAACAAGAAGCCTTTACGTTTGAATATGGGAGTACTATTCCTGATGATGTAGGCTATTATTTTAGTAATCTTGATAAAGGCAAAATATCTGTTAGTGATATTGATACTGATGAGATTGGTGAGTATAATCTATTCTATAATTATGGAATCAATGAATATAAAATACCAATTAAAATCATTGATAATACCGCGCCTATCATAAAGTTATATAATGATCCAATATTTTTGGTTGGATATGATATAGCGCCAGAGATGTTAGTTAAATCTATCGAGGATAAATCTTCATATACTCTCTCATATAGCCTTAGCAAAATAGACTCATCTAAAGTTAGTGATATCACATTAGAAGTTATGGCTGTTGACGATTATGGGAATACTGCTACATCTAGCACAACCATTCATATTGTTAATTCTAATGGTAAACCATTTATTGATTCTTCTATCTCACTAGAAGAAAATATTAATGACTATCTATACTTACATAAATTGGATAACTTTTCATTGAGCTATTATAACTTTAAAACTGAAGATTCTTTTAGCATACGAGGTGATACAACATATACAGCAGCCAGTACCATAAAATGGGCTTTAGCAATGCTGTATTATGATTATATTTCACAAGGTAAAATTAATATAAATACTGTGCTAACATATACTAACAGTGATTACGAAAGTGGCGCAGGAGTTCTGCAATTCGATGAAGTTGGATCAGAATATAGCATTGATTATTTATTAAAGCAGCTAATTATGCAAAGCGACAATGTTGCCTCAAATATCTTATTCAGATATATTTATGAAACTACAGGAAACACAGGTAGTAATATACTTGGTACAACCTACAACATTAATTATCGCTCAAATAACCGCGTCATTAGTTCAAACGATGCCCTAACATTTATCAAAGAGTTTTATAATAACGAAAAACAAAATCCTTATTATTCTACATTAGAGAATAGTTTAAAAAATACGATATTTACTTATCGTATCGCTCAATTTATACCAAAGAACCTAGTAGCTCACAAGATTGGTGATTTCGATGGTTATACTCACGATATTGGAATAGTTTATGGAGAAAAACCATTTGCAATAGCTATTCTTTCCAATGGCGGAACAAATAAACAGATTGCCGACTTAGCATATATCTGTTATGAATATCTAAACTTAAAGTAAGTAATCTATTTAAGATTACTTACTTTTTAATTCTATTGATTTGATTATATTACCCATAAAATCTTTTACTGTATAGATACCATTATCCAAGAGTGCATAGCTATTTGTATCTGACTTAGGCAATGACGTAGACCCAGGATTTAACACGTAAATCCCGTTCACTTCTTTTGCTAATGGCGTATGGAAGTGACCGTAGATGATACTATCTCCACTGTTTAATAATGGGAGTTGGTCCTCATTATATAGATGACCATGAGTGACAAAGATTTTATGCCCATCCACATACAACACTGTATAATCAGCAGTAATACTAAACTCTAAAACCATTTGGTCTACTTCGCTATCACAGTTGCCACGCACTGCAATAATCTTATCCTTATATCTATTTAATATATTGGCGACTTCAATTGGATTGTAATCTTTAGTAAGTGGATTACGTGGCCCATGATACAATAAATCTCCCAACAATACGATTTGATCTACTTGCTGTTCTTTTAATACTCTTTCCAATTCTTTAGCGTAGTATAATGACCCATGTATGTCACTAGCAAATAATATTCTCATTTTTTTGTCCTCCTAAAAAAACTCATCTAATAATATATAGAATGAAACCTTATCTTCATTAACTATATCTAATCCATAACCCTTAAGAAAGGCTTTTTCACACTTTTCTTTTTCTTCATTACTTATTAACTCAAGATTATACCTTAAACTTCTTAACCCTAAGGCAATATCTTGATACCTATCCGCAACCCCACCTCTACCCATATCTATGAAGCCTGAGAAGCATCCATCTTTTATTATCACATTTGGCATGCAATAATCACCATGCACAACTACTAAATCTTCCTCATTAGGAGTCAAAGCTAATAATTCTTCATAGAGTTGTTTTGCCGATTTGCCAAGATTCTCATCTTGAAAGTCCGCCTCATCAACTCGCCCTAATTCCACATTTTCCTTGGCCTGATATAAACGATCGTTTAATAGATATCGTGGGATATCTGAAGTTATCTCTAAGCCATGCAACATTCTTAAACTTTCTCCATAAATTCTCGAAACTTCTTCTACTCCTAACTCCTCAAAGCATTGATAAGAAACTTTTCCCACAACTTCAGACATATAAAGGTAATATGCATCATCAATTTTATCAAAAAAGATAACTTCTGGAACAATATTATAACTACTCAAAGCTTTATATATCTTTACTTCATTAAGTATTTCTTGATTATGACTAACTTTGAGATAGCCATTTTTCCCAGTTTTATCCTTTTGAATAAATAACACCATATCCTGTGAACGGCCATTATGATTTATAGCAATCTCTCCTTCTCCCAAATACTGAAGAACTGCATCAGGTATTCTAATCATAATCCACCTCATGGACTTTATATGTCCCTGACTCGATTCCATCTTTAAAGAATTTTATTGCATAATCTATTGCATCTTTTACTGAAAATACTCTTACTACACCATCTTTTATTTTTACAATTTTTACTCTATTATCCGCTTCCAATAACTTTCCAACTTCCACAAATATATCTGAATCAAGATCCAATTCCTTAATTACTTTCCAAACACGCTCCCCATTTTCCATCATAGCAGCCCCTTGATTATTAATTGGACGAACTTTAGTTTCACATTCCGCATAATGCATAGCAGTACAGTTATCATAACTCACACCAAGTAGAACTATTTTTGCATCACTATGATATAGTCTATCAAGAGGAGTATTTTTGTATAGTCCATAATCTAGATTATGATCTTTTAGTATTTCTTCCGCTTTTTGCCCAATACCACAAAACGATACTTGTGGATGACTAGATCTAATTACATTATCTAGTCCCAAGAAAGAAGATACAACTTTTCCCATGCCACGCGTTTCTGTTAGTTCCACATTATAGGCTGGCATATGCTCTTTGATAACTGGCCACCATTCCTTGGGTACCGGCGGTTTTTGCCAGTTACTCGGTTCAGAGTTGTCCATAGTTTGACTTGGCATTATAATTGTGCCATTATTGACAACTTCCAAAAGGGCTTCAACTATGCTTTGCGCTCCTCCACATACCCAACCAAATTTTGACATACTAGTATGCACACAAATAGTATCAGTACTTTTTATCTCTCCCTCTTTCAGTCCATCAATGAAGTCTTGTTTTACAACTAATGTTTTAATTTCCATTTTCTATCACCATTATTAGTTTATCATATATTACTGCGGCTTAGTATTGTAAAAACAAAAGATGTAGCTTAAGCTACATCCGCTGGTGCTTCATCAAGCACTTTTCTTGTTTTCCATTTTCCTGATCTAAAGTAAATAGTACCAGATATTATTGCCCCTATTGAAGCAAATGCTTGCCCAAGATATACACCTTTTAATCCAAACATACCTGATAGTATATAACATAGAGGTACGCGCAATAGTAGTGAGTTTAATGTCGCATTAAATAATGCAAACACAGTAAAGCCAACTCCTATAGCTAAAGCATTTAAGCAGAATACTAGGGATACTAATAAATAGTTTATTGAACATATTCTCAAATACATAACCCCATTCTTAATTACTTCTGGGTCTGTATCAAATATACTAACTAATGCTTCAGGGAATATTTGAACTATGACAAATACTCCTAATGAAATACTTAAAGCTATTTTCATACCAGCTAATACAGTTTGTCGAGCACGATCTGGTTTGCCAGCACCCATATTTTGGCCAACCATTGATGATACAGCACTTGAAACTGCCTGCCCAGGTAATGTCGCAAATGTATCAATTTTCCCACCAATACCACTTGCTGCTGATGCAGTTACTCCAAATCCATTTACTAGTGATGATACAAATAGGAATGAGAATGAGACAACTGACATTTGCACAGCTGATGGCAGTCCTATTTTCAGCATCTTCATTAATTGTTCCTTATGTATTCTAAAACTTTGTAGTTTAAAATCAAATGCAAAATTATCTTGACGATATAAATATATTAATGAGATGACAAATGATAATGATTGAGAGAAGATAGTAGCATAAGCTGCTCCAGCTGCTCTCATACCAAATACTCCAACTAATAAATAATCTAAAATAATATTTGTAATTGCCGCTATTGCAATAAAGTAAAACGGACGTTTTGAATCCCCAAGTCCTCTTAGAATAGCTCCAATTGCATTATAACCAAAAATGAATAAATATCCTGAGCAACATATTGTCAGATAGCTTTCTGCTTCTGCCATTGCACTAGCCGGTGTATTTAATATAGTTAGTAAATTCTTACTAAGTAATAAACTACCAATAGTTGCTACAACTCCAATTATTCCAAATACAGACAATAGCGTACCGATGGTTTTTGACTGTCCCTCTTTATTTTTTGCCCCAGTATATTGGGCAATTAAAATAGTTCCACCAATAGCTAAACCAGTAACAATATTAGTAATTAACATTACTACTTGACCACCTATGTTAACCCCAGCTATTCCATCTCTACCTACATATATTCCAACGAAGAACATATCTGCAACTGAATATAATGCTTGTAGAAGATTTGCCATCATAAATGGAAAAGCAAATTTTAATAACTGTTTACTTACTGTTCCAGATGTTAAATCTTTACTAATATTTCCTTTATTATCTTCCATAGAAATTCACCTCTCAACGGATAATTATAGTCCTTTTCATGACAAAAAACAACTTAAGCAAATAAAATAGACCTAGCAAGTAGGTCTATGTGTTATCATCCTTAATCGATTCTACTACATTCTTCGCATTTAGAGCTCTTAAGGAAATAGAAGAAATAATAACTACTAATATCGCAAATAGCAAAGAGCCAGTTGCAATATCATCAATTGGATATTTATAGTCTAGATAAACTATACCAATCATACCATTCCTAATTCTCATGGTTATTAGTATGCAAAGTGGTATGGCTAGGATAATTCCTTTCATGATAAGATACATATACTCATATATAACCATTTTACTAATTTGCTTCCGCTTCATTCCAATTGAAGTTAACATAGCTATTTCTTTCCGTCTAATATCTATACTTGAATAAGTAATATTAACGACATTAGTTATTGCTATCAACACAATAACTATTGCGAAAGCCATGATAACATATGAAATCATTTGCAAGGCAACATCTTCATAAGCTGTATAGGCACTAATCTTACCCTCATCAATAAAATCTATCGATGCCGCGATGGTTTTCATAGACTCTAGTGTCTTATCCTTGTCACTGGAAGAGAAATTCATCGTATACTCACTCCATTGATATTGGTACCCGTAATACGTTGTAAACTTCTGTAATGGTGTAAAATAATCCATTATTGATTCAGGAACTATAAACGCTAATGACTGCGATGTTGGAATATGAACTAGTTCAGGTTGTTTATCCACAAGGGTGATATTCTTGAAAGTAAATATTTCTTCATTCACAAACTCGTTACCATTATTCCCAAAATTATACGCTTTTAGTTCAGCACAGTAAGTTTCCGAGAAGAGCGGCCTATTTCCATAAGTATTTGTTTCTTGGTTGAGAGCATCTTCTCGACCATGTAATATTATTTTTGGGTTATCTATATCAGAATATAGTCGATAATCCAATCCTAAACTTTTCGCATATTTCTCAAAATCCTTGTTATCTATAGCTATTATCGTTGCTGTCATCGTAGTAGTTTCATCATAATATAGTTTTGAGAAATTCCAGTCTTGCGCAACTTCTTCATCTATTATATTTAACGGGAACTTATCAAGGGTTACCATTATTCCCCTCTGCATTATTCCACCTGTCACATTTGATGCGGTAGATAAACTTATGAATGCTTCTTTTACTAAAGCATCTGGAACATTACTAAAATCTCCATAAATAGAAACATCGTATTCTGCTTCTTGTAACACAGTTTTTCTTCCTAATGCTTCATAATACAAAAACGATTGCGCCACAACAAATAGAATTATACTTACTGTTATAGACAACGTAATACTTCGATTACGCTTTTTAGTACGCTTACTATTCTTTATTGCTAATTTTAATTCAAATCCATAAAACTTATTCATCCATGCTGGTAATTTAAATTGATTTATGTGGTAATCTTGATCTTTATTTTCTCTAATAATACTAATACTTGATTTATCCATGGCCTTGACGCATGGCAAATAACAAGCACCAAGTACTGCAAGTAACGTCAATACTGCAGTAATTAATATTGATATGGGGTTATTAACGAAGTGCAATGGATAATAACCCCATTCCTTTGCTTGTAAGTAAGCATTAATCATACTAGATAAACTATGGAAGAATACATAACTTATTATCATACCGGCTACCATTCCAATTATCCAGACAATGAATCCTTCAGCTAAGACTGACTGCATAATTTGCTTTGAAGTCGCACCAGTCGATGAAATGATGCCATACTGGCGTTTGCGTTGAGCAAATGATATTGTAAAAGCATTGTAGATCATCAATAGCGAACAACTTAAAAATATAAATACTGCCAAGGTAGTAATCCCATACAAAACAAGGGAACCAGATGAACCCGCGTTCCAATACAAATAATCATCATTAATTGTTATATTATAACCCTCACCGCTATATGGTGATGTGACATTACCCATTCTATCAAATTTAGTCCAATCCTTAACATTCATATAAATTGTTGAGCTACCATTATTATCATAATAATTATATATTGAGAACTTTGGATTAGACATGATACCGACAATAGTATATTGGCTACTTTCAGCATCTTCAATATCTATTAATGAACCACTGTCGCATACATTAAATGGTTCATTATTTGCATTTATAAGTTCACCAGTTATAATTGATTCACAATACGATTTATATAATCGTTTGGAAAGCGTATCACCTAATTTGTATTGCGTAGTAATTTCCATTAATGGCTCTGAGATTACTACCTCAAATTCATTTTGGGGAAGTCTTCCTTCAATTATTTCTACACCAAGCATTGAGAACGCCTCTTTGTTTAACCCAACAACCGCTAATCGCTGACCATTATCCACAAATATGCCATGATTATAGGCATATCCAATATTAATTGGTGCAAACTCGTTCATAATATAATCTTTATCAGCTTGATTTACTGCTGATATACTGATCTCCCACGTACCATATTTCCATGCTGCTTTTTTAACCGATTGTTCTTTAAATGAGTTTGACAACATTAATGTACTGTTAATAATCATAACCGAAAGTGTTATACCAATTATTGTTATTATTGTTCTTACTCTATTTGCCTTTAATGATTTAATGGTTAGTTTAGAAAATATATTCATTATATCACCTCCTTTGAAAAAATGATTATAACTATCCAGTTCAAAAAATAATAGTTTTTAATTTGTTATATATTCTCTTCTCGAATTGATTCTATGACGTTTTGCGATTTTAGTGTTCTCAGTGAAAAGATTGCTACTACTACCATAATTATGATAAAAATACCTGCTGCCACTGTGAAGTTCTTATATGGAATTGTATATTCAAGTAAAAATGCACCAGTTAGCATTTGCCTAACATAATATGTTGCTCCAATACATAATGGAAACGAGTATATAGCACCTTTTATAGCTAAGTATAAATATTCTGTAATAATCATCTTTGAAATTTGTCTATATTTCATACCTATTGAAGATAAAACAGCAAATTCTTTTTTGCGTACGATAATGCTTGTATACGCTGTATTGATAATATTGGCAAAAGATATAACAATAATTATTGCTGTCAGTAGCATTAAAACATAGGATACCACTACATACACCGTATTTTCATTAGTATATGCGCTATGCATTTCTGCACTTTCAAAAGTATAATTTCCTAGAATACTATTCATTTCTTTTTGAGATGTCTCTATATCAGTAGATGTGAAGGCCATTTTCAACTCTGATGACCACTGTCCATAATAATCAGAATAATAAGAATTCGATATTGTAGCATAATAAGGCATCATTTCTTCAGGAATAATTATTACTACGCGAGGACTAAATGAATAGTCTATAAGCGGAATACTTTTATCTACAATTGTTATATTAGGGATATCAAAAATATGCTCGTACGTTACTCCATCTTCATTAGTTGTCTGTGATTCGTAAACTATCTTATCAATATTATTTGCATTAAACACTGGCAAGTTCACATATTTGCTGTTTATACGATTAAAATCGATATATCTGCCATACAAGATAAATTTTGGTTCGTCAATATTAGTATATAATCGATAATCTAATCCTAAATCCGATGCGTAATTTTTAAAAGATTCTTGATCAACAGCAATAACCTCAATATACATACCAACATGTGTTTGACCATCGGGAGGATATCTTCCTGTGGTTTCCGCAAATTCCTTATTTACTGCTTGGAATGGAAATCTATATATATGCATTTGCATTGTTTGATACATTATTCCATTCGTAACACCTTCTGCACTTTTCATATTAATAAATGCATCATTTATTTCTGCCTGATCACATTGCTCAACATCAGGTACATGTGTTGCCAAATCATAACTACTTTCTTGCAAATAGGTTTCACGACTAAGCATTTCATAATGCAATAATCCTTGCCCCATAACATACATAACAATGCTGACAATGATGGTCAATGTAATGCTACGATATTGTTTTTTTGATCTGCGACTATTTTTAATCGCTATACTAGTTTCTAACCCAAATAATTTTCCAATCCATTTTGATACTTTAAACTGTTTTGAATTATATTCCTTATCATCATTTTCTCTCAATACTTCAATAGCTGATTTATCAATTGCTTTATAACTAGGAATATAGCAAGATACTAATATAACAATTAGACTTATAAAACATGAAAAGAAAATAACTAATGGGCTATAAACTACATTCAATGGATAGTAATTATACTCTTTTGCCACAAACATGCCATTAATGACTTGTACTAAACTTCTAAAAAATACATCGCTAATTATCATTCCAAGAGGAGTTCCAATTAAAAATATAATTACACCTTCCGTCAATATCGAATAATAAATCTGTCTAGGCGTTGCGCCAACCGATGAAATTATGCCGAATTGTTTTCTTCTTTGCGAATATGACATTGCAAAAGAGTTATAAATCATAAGTATAGAACAAGCAGAGAATACTAACAGTAAGATGGCTGTAAGATTGAACAGCACTACGTTAACTTTAGATCCTGTCCAACTTAGATAAATACTATTAGCATTTACTTGATATTCATTATTATTTAATGTTATAAACTCATCAACAGCTTTATCACTATCTTCTAACTTCATCAGCATTATCGCAGCATCATACGTTTCGCCATTATCTAAATATGTATAGATTGCAGTACGAGGATTACTTATGACACCAACAACTTGATAAGTTGGTTGTGGATCTCTGACTCTATGCTCGTCTATAATTGCGATATCCCCTGTCTCATTGTTACAGTTATCATACTTGGGATTAATAGATAATACTTCATTTGTTATACGATTTATACAGTATAAATCACTTATTTCTAATGACAGTGATTCTCCTAATTTGTACTCAATTCCATAAAACTCCATAAATGATTTTGATATCACTACCTCTTTATTGTTGTTTGGCCTTCTGCCCTCAACTATATCAATTGCATATAAATCATACGCTCCATCATCTAAAGCAATAAGATTTATATTAAATGATGTCTTATCTACAAATGTACCATTGTGGATAGTACGCCCAACTTTCTGTGGATGATAATATTCTATCGCTGCAGCCTCATCTGCTTTATTAAGGTAGAAAATTTCAGTCTCCCATACCCCAATTGAATTGATTGCGAAATTTTTCTGCTGCTCTTTAAAGGAAATAGAGAATAAAATTATGCTATTTATAATAATAACTGAAAAGATGACTCCAACAATTGTTATAATTGTTCTAGTTTTATTCCTTAGCAATGATTTAATCGTCATCCTATGAAATACTCCCATATTCCTTCCTCCTAATTTCAATTCATTTTTATTTATTGGTTACATCTTTGATAATCTTCCCATCCTCAATGCTAATAATTCTATCAGCCTGCATGGCAATATTTTCATCATGAGTTATCACAATTAATGTTTGATTATATTTTTTATTCGATAATTTTAATAGTTCTACGATTTGTTGACTGTTCTTAGAATCCAAATTTCCTGTCGGTTCATCAGCTAATACAATTGCAGGAGCATTCATTAATGCTCTCCCTATAGATACACGTTGTTGTTGCCCACCAGATAGTTGATTAGGAAGATGATGGGTTCTATCTGTTAAATTTAATGTTTCTAATAACTCATTTAAGCGATCTTTATTAACATCCCTTTTATCCATTAGTACGGGTAATGTGATATTTTCTGTTACATTTAGGACTGGTATTAAATTATAGAATTGATAAATCAGGCCAACTTCTCTCCTCCTAAATACAGCTAATTGATCTTTGTTTTGAGCATATACATCTTTATCATTAATATAGACTTTCCCAGAGGTTGGCTCATCTACTCCTCCTAAAATGTGAAGTAGCGTAGACTTTCCTGACCCAGATGGTCCAATAATCGCAACGAACTCACCTTGTTTCACAGTAAATGATACTTTATCTAGTGCCTTTACTAAACTATCTCCCTTACCGTATGTTTTACATAAGTTTTCTACCCTTAATATTTCCATGTTATGTTTCTCCTTTACTACTTTTTGTTAGTAAGTATTCCAAATATATTTAATTGTATTATGTTAATTCATTTTTTAATGAATCAATAATATTGACTGATTTTACTCTTGAAATCGCATATGTTGATGACAGCAATACTAAGAAAACTAATACTAAAACTGATGTTGTTATTGGTTGTACTGGCATTACAAATGGTAAAGAAAATGATTTCTTTAAAGCCCAGTGAAAGAAGTATGTGGTTATTACAGTTAGTATACTGCCATATGATATTGCCTTAAATCCCATATAGACATATTCTAAATAAACCATTTTATATAGTTGCTTAGTTTTCAATCCAATTGCACGCAGCATTGATATTTCTTTTTTCCTCATTACAATGCTGGATGAAATTGTATTTAGAATGTTTGTTGTAGCTATTAACACAACTACTAATACGAGTATAGTAATGATAATTGTTGCAATTTGTAATGACATCGGCGCTTCATTGCGATTAATCTTTACTCTTGAATGACTCCAGTTATATTCATCAAGAATTTCCCAAATCAATGGCGTTGTTTTGTCCATATCTTTTGAAGAGAAATTCATTGTTCCATAATTTTCTGGATTACCCCCTTCATAATTTCGTAGTAAGGAAGTATAATACTCTGCCATAGAAAATGGTATATAAATTTTTTCTCTTGATCCTAAGAAGAATCTTCCCTCCATATCTTCATCTAATAAGACTACATTATCTGTAGAATATATTATCTCAATAGACGTTAACGAATATCTTGGCTCAAAATCTAATGTGATCTGATGATCTGTTCTTAAAAATGTATTCACCTCATATATGCCTGTTTCTCGATTATATTCATAATAAGAATTCACAAAGGCTAATTTTGGATCTATGGGATCTATGAAAGCATCGTAGGTTTCACCACATGACTCGATATAGTCCTTAAAAGTCTCATCATCTACTAAATATATTAGTATAGAAGTTCTTTTGTTGTTTTTATCTAAACTTTCAATTGGTTGTCCAAAATTATCATATTCTTGCAAGTCTGCAAATTGCTTTTCATCCATATTTTGCTTATTAACAATCAAATTGTAAGACTCTAATTTATATAAAATCGCTTCATCTATGCCATCAAGATCTTTAATCTTTTTAAATATATTAACAACTGCGTCACTACCATCTCCTGATAGTTCATAATTAGGATTATAGTTTGATAAACCACTAATCGCATATGTTTCATTGGCATAGTTTAGCAATGTCAAAATAGATGTAAATAGTACCATACTGATTACTAATGCAAGGATTATTGATCGGTATGATTTCTTGTGCCTTCTATAGTTTTTATATGCAAGATTTCCTTCAACTCCAAAAAATTTACTAATAATTCTTGGAGCCTTCATTTTCTTTGTCGATAGTGCGTTATTATCACTTTGTTGTAACACCATAATTGGTGCACTATTCTTTGTTGATCGACAAGGTAGATAGGCCGATAGTAGCACTATTATAAAACCAATAGAGGTTGATACTGTTATCCCTAATGTAGAAAGATGTACGCTATAGGGGTATTCAAGCACATCTTTGCTTGATATAAAATTATTAATATATTCGCATCCATAATTTGCTACTACTACACTAAGAATAAGCCCAATAGGGATCCCAATAATCGCAATAATAATACCTTCATATAGAATTGATAAGACAAGTTGTTTGTGTGACGCTCCTACTGATGAGATAATTCCAAGCTGTTGTTTTCGTTGTATAAACGATAATCCAAAAGCATTATATATCATCAGTATTGAGCATAGAGATAAAATTATTATGCCAATAACTGCTATAAGATAAATTGTAATTTTAACATTTGTCATTTGCAATTCATAAATATATCCTTGATTTACACTAGACCAACGATAACTCGTTTCATCATTAGCATATCTACTAACAAATTCTTGTGCACTTTCTATAGTAGGATTTTTTAGTTTAATAAAATATTCTATTTCATTGCTTGTTGGTATTTCATTATCTTTTTTCATGGTAAATAATGGCATTGAAATAGTATACCAATTTACACCATGCATTGATGTATAAAAACCAACGACAGTGTATTCTTTTTGTTCTATATTATTTCTAATCTCCAATTTCTCATCATTAGCTATATTGTCATAATTAGCTTCTATTGTATAATCAAAAAGTTCATTTGTTTCCTTGTAGTATAAGTCTCCTAAGCTTACTATTAATGTATCCCCAATTTTATAACTACCAACATTTTCTTTCCATGAGTCTCCAATAACGATTTCATTTTCATTTTCAGGTAGTCTACCCGAAGCCATCTTAATATTCCCTTGCTTAAAAATATCTTTATCATACCCAATAATGCTAGCAAATCCAAGTGCATCATTAATATTTTTTTGTAATTTAAAATGCCCACAAACTGCTCCTGTAGATATAGATTTAATATCCTCATCTTGATTTACAACTTCTAAAAAACTAGCATCTTTATTTCTAATTAATACCTCCCAACTACCATTTTGATCAATTGTCTTATTAATTTGATAGTGCTCGAAGGAAGTCGCTACAGTCATAACACTATTAACTAAGAATATTGATAATACTACACCAATAATTGTAATTATAGTTCTTGAACGATTTTTTCTCATTGATTCAATCGTCATTTTTAAGAATATGCCCATAGTTACCCCTCCTATTATAACTATTATACATTAATAAGGTGACTTTGCAGTGACTTGATTATAACTAAAATGTCATATTAAAAAGCTCAGGTTCTTCAATATCCGTAGGGGTAAAGAAGAATCTTTTGTTTTAACCAAAAATAAATAGACATAGTTATGACTTCCCATGTATGATTAATTTGCGACCAATTACACAAAGGAGAGTTTTATCTATGTCCAACTTTAATAC
>JAVBUP010000030.1:0-8326 GCA_031555175.1 Coprobacillaceae bacterium | reverse complement strand
TTTAAAAAGAACAGCTTATGGTTATCGATCATTCGTTCACTATCGTAAACGAATTCTCTTACTAAACTGTTCCTATTGACAAATTAATATACAAAAAGGGGATAAACATTTATCGTTCACCCCTACGGTTGTCTAAGAACCAAAGCTCACTACTATAGTGAGCCCTTCATCCCAGATAATTGTTTATATAGTTTTAACTTTAAATCAACATTGCTATCATAATCTAACTCGAAATACGATGCATATAAACAATCTAAAATATAAAGCAATGATAACCTAGTTGAAAATGAAGAAACTTTTTTATAATGATCTTCAAACGAGCATAAGTACAGTTCATAATCAGCCAATCCCATAATTGGATTATCTTCATGATGACTAGTAATACATATAATTGGTGTATTGTTCTTTTTCAGAATATCAAATACATGCCTAACCATTCCACCTCTACCACCAAATGAAATGATGATTGCAATATGGTTACTATCGCTAGCAGATGCTGTTAGTCTCTGATGATATTCCTCTATTGGTACATTTACATTTATACCTATTTCTTGCATTTGAAATTTGAAATTCTCTGCAAAGTAAATATTCCCCGCAGAAGTATATATATCAATTTGATGAGCTTTTTTCAAACCATAAACCACTTTTCTTAACTCTTCTAAATCAATTAAGTTTAGAGTTGAGTTAATCGTTTGATAATAGTCTTCTTTTAATGATTGCGTCATTTGGTATTGTGTTTGATATTGTCTGACTGGGAAATCAAAATCAAAGTCTTCATCTACTTGATTATATAGACTAAGTGAAGCAGAGATTTGCACTTTTAACTCAGATAGTCCACCCATCTCTAATTTATTACACAAACGATATATAGAAGACATCGATACAAAACATTCTTTAGCTATTTCTGAAGCACTTTTCTTAGTGAATCGTTCTGGATTAGCTAATAAATATGCCACTATTTCCTTTTCGTTATCTGTTAAATCCGTTAAATACTTTAATTTTGTAAAAATATTCATTAATTTATCTTGTTAATTCAGGCATGTGTTTATAAATAGATTCTGCTATTCCATCTTCATCATTAGATAAAGTTATCTCATCAGCAATTTCTTTTAACGCATCCACTGCATTAGCCATTGCTACTCCTACACCAGCATATTTAACCATCGATGCGTCATTATGCCCATCACCAAAAGCCATCATTTCTTCTACTTTATATCCCATAGGAATTAATACTGTGTCTAGTGCTTTTGCTTTATCAATCCCTTTAGCAGTATACTCAAAGAAGAATGGTGCTGTAAATACGCAGTTTAATGTATCTTTAAATGGCTCCATCATATCAAGATAGTTTTCTTGTAAATATGGTGGGTTTCCAGCAGTTAAAATCTTATTAATTTCGAAATCAGCAAATGCTGCTAAATCATCAATTTCACATAGCTTATATTTACCACCGCGTGATTCATATTCAATTATATTAAATGGTCCTTGTGGTAAATCTAGCCAACAGTTATATACGTCATTTACATACATATATTCCCCTTTATCAATCATTGGCTTGACATCAAATTTCTTCATATGTTCTAATACTGCTTTTCCTTGTTCTACTGTCATAGCTTCATTAAATAACACATTACCAGTTTCACAGTCAATTACTTTTGAACCATTATACGAAACTAATAATCCATGATGATGATTCATATCCAATTCTTCAGCTAAATCTAACAACCCAGTTGTTGGTCTTCCAGACGCTAAAATCAAGATTGCCCCTGCATCTTGTGCTTTTAACAATGCTTCTTTTGTCTTAGGCGTAATGCATTTACCACTACTAAATAATGTCCCATCAACATCCATAATAATAACTTTAATACTCATAATTTTCCTCCTTGAGTCTACTTTGTTTAATACATAAATTATTACATTTTTAGTTTTGCTAAGCAATCAACAAAAATAATAATGAAAGAATTATGTCAGACAATAAGTATTACCTATCTATATTATGACATAATTCTTTCACTCTTTAAACTACACTTTTATAAAATCTAATTAAAAACAGAGCTCCATCTTTATTTGATGCTTTAATAGTTCCTTCTTGTCTATTAATAATCATTTGAGCTAGAGAAAGCCCAATTCCATAACTATGGCTTATGTTATACTGGCCACGATAAAATCTTTCAAATAAGTGGGGGATATCTTCTTCTTTAAATCCACACCCATTATCATTAATAGTAATTTGTGTATAGATATTATTATCAACACAATCTATATTAATATTACCACCTATAGGGGTGTGTTCAATACAGTTTTTGATAATGTTACCAATCGCCTCACATGTCCATAACATATCTCCGACAAAGTAGCAGGTACTTGAAATATTTTTAATAACTGTTATATCTTTAATCTCCAAAGGAATAGTAAATGGTTTTAATGATTCTTTTATTACATCATCTATGTAGATACGATCTTGTTTAAACTCTACAGTATTAGCATCGATTTGTGATATCTTTAATAGGGTCGTTACTAACCAGTCAATTTTAGATAGTAAGGCAAACATTTCCCGGCTTAATTCTACTCGTTTCTCTTCTGCCAAATCCTCTTTTGCTAGAAAAGATGCAATCATATTTAAAGATGTCAAAGGGGTTCTAAGTTGGTGAGAAATATCCGCTAGCGAATTTGCTAAATATACTTTATCCTTAACTAAGTTTTCTTCATTAATTCTTAGAGCTAATACCATTTTTTGAATAACGTTATTTAGTATTGACAACTCTCCTTCGGTGTAATTATTAAAATCATAGTCCCGCTTTCCATGTAACAATGAGTCAATCTCTTCAGATATTTTAGATATTTCTTCATACCGTTTACTAGTAAATTGAATATATAAAAACGCTAACACTATACAGAACAAACCAACTATTATCGTAGACTTAATATTAATAAACAGCAATATAACTATGACAATTAATGATAAAATGCTTGTATGCATAAGAAATTTTTTAAACTCGGGATTTCTAGTGACTTTCATACTATTCTCCTAACCTATATCCAAGACCGCGAATAGTCAGTATTATTTGTGGGTTATCAGGGTTATCTATTTTTTCCCTAAGTCTTTTGATGTAAACTGTTAATGTATTATCATTTACAAAGTCTCCCGCTACATCCCATATTTCTTCAAGGAGTCTATTTCGTGATAAAGTTACTCCCACATTATTGATGAATACCAATAACAAGCGATATTCTAATGCCGATAAGAATACTTCTACCCCATCCTTATGGACAGTCGCTTTTTCTAAATCAACTCGTAAATCCAATATTTCGAAAATAGATTTTATTTTTCCGGTTCTACGCATAACATTTTTTATACGTGATATTAATTCCATCGGACGAAACGGTTTGGCTATGTAATCATCTGCACCTAAATCAAATCCAGTTACTACACTGAACTCATCACCTAAGGCAGTCAAAAATATAACTGGTGTTTGGCTAATTTTCTTAAGAGCAGTGCAGACATTATAACCACTACCATCTGGCAAAGTAATATCAAGTAGCGCAAGGTCATATTCGTTTAATTGAATTCTTTCCATTGCATTATTTTGTGTTGTCGCTGTTTCTACTTCGTATCCCTCTTTTTCAAGCAAAAAAACTAAGTTTTTAATAATAGCAAGATCATCTTCCAACAATAATATTCTCCTCATATACCTCACCTCTTGACTACTTTCAGTATACCATACTAAATAACATTAAAAATGACTTTTTTGTAACAAAAGAATAAAAGGATTTGTTATTTTTATAGATTAATAAAAAAGTCTATTACTAGACTTTAAATATATTTTTAAGTTTTTCTTCGTACTTACTTAATTTACTTAGACCATATAAGTCTTTATCATCCATTTCATTCTCTAGATACATTTTAACTGGTTTACCAAGATATTCCCAATCTAGTGGGCAACGGGCTAAGCTATCAATTACAAACATTTCTTCGTATGAACAATCAGGGCATAATTCATTATCATTATCGCATGCAGACATCTTCATAGCATCCTTATCCCCTAATTCAATACACTTAATAATATCAAAGACCATACTTTTTATCTCTGGAATAACATCACATGGTTCTTCTAGTAAATATTGTAATCCAATATATTTAGTAAGAAATTCATCTGCTTTGTCTGTACTTATTAGCAATGTACTAATTGAAGAAGTAGTTACCCTTTCATAAGTAATTGATGAAAATAGACCCTTATTATTATCTATGAAATCATTAAACAAATTTCTATTTTCTCTTAATTTACTTAGTTCATGATTATATGATGTGTTTTCACTTATCAAATTATAAAACATTTTTGTATGAGTTTTTGGTAATTTCAATTTTACTATTGTCGCTATAAGATCATAAATAGAATCAACATTTTCATTTTTTAACATTGAATTGAATTTATTTTGGTACTCTGCATACCACTCATATCCTGCTTCGATTATATTCTTACTTATATCATGAAGCATTTGTAACTCTTTTACAAAGCTACATTCAATGTGTCTACTTATCACATAATCAGTAAAAATACCTAGTAAATATAAACGGTATAGTGCTACATTAGCGTCATGTAATAAGACTATTTTATTGTTAGTATATCTACGATATTCATCTAATAGAAAATCTAGCTCTTGCGTTTTAAACTGTTGAAATAAATTGTCTAATACTTCATTAATTTCTATAATTAGTGAGCTATCATTGATTGATCTTGGCATAGCCTTATATTCTTCATAGACCACATTTACACGATGTTGCATCCATTTTCCCCCTTTTTGTCTAGTATTTACGCGCATTACTATGTTTTTTGGGGTAAAAAAGAGATATACAGTTGCAATTTAATAGATACCCATATATCTTACCCGACATAATTGTAACGCTTATATGTTATATTATACGGTATTGCGTTATATTTGCAAAGTTTTTTTGTTATAAAATAGTGTTATAAGGAGTGATATTATGAATGTATTAAAACGATTAAGAGATATAATGGAACAAAAAGAAATGTCCGAATATCGCCTTTCCAAAGAATCAGGGGTTCCACAAAGTACTATAAATTCTTTATTTAGAAAGAATAACACTCCAACTGTATATACACTTGAAGCATTATGCTCTGCGCTTAATATTTCAATGAGTGATTTTTTTTATGAGACAAGCACATCATTTATTGAAGATTATGAAATCAAATATTTACTAAGCCATTGGGAAAACTTGGAAACACAACAAAAAGATTTAATAATTAAACTTTTAGAAGAATTAAATAATAAATAGATGTCATTGACATCTATTTTGGGAAGTATATTTTTTTGTCCGTTTTTATCTTTTTAGAGTTTACGATTGCATTTACTACTTCAGATACATCAGGTAAAGATACCACTTTATTATCTTTAGTTATAATTTGGATATCCTCTACTGATGATGTAGCTCCATAATGTTTATATGGTATTTGCTCTTGATCATCGGTTAACACATAATACTTAGGATCAAACCCTCTTGCTGCTATTTTTTTCTTAAATTCATCTAACTTAATGTCATTAGTTAAATCCATATGTTTAAACAATCCACGTTGGATAAATCTAGTTGTTAGATTAACAAGAATGGAATCTTCTTCTTCTCTTAAAATCTCAAAATAATATAATATTACTGCTTCATCTAGTTTAAGGTAATCATTATAAGTATAACTTTGTTGTAAAAAGGGAAGCAAATATCTAATATCAGTCCTAAATTCATATCCAGATTGATATAAATCTTGGATGCGTCTAAATACTGTTACTAATAATTGTTCATATGATCTTGCTGTTGGGTGGTAGTATACTTGCCAATACATATGATATCTAGCTAAGATATAGTTTTCAATCGCTTGAACACCACTTTCTTTATAAACTATTTTACCATCATATACTCTTAATGTTCTTAGTATCCTTTGTAAATCATAATGCCCATATGTAGTACCTGTAAAATAAGAATCCCTTAATAAATAATCCATTCTATCAGCATCAATTTGACTTGATATTATTTGTATTAACAATCTATTTGGGTGAGTTTTAGCAATTACTTTTGCTACATCTTGAGCAAGATTTACCCCATATTGAGATAATACATAATTAACTTCACTATCTCCTAGAATTATCGCTTCGGTAATCAGTTCATGTTTTGTATTAAAGACATGTTCAAAAGCATGGCTAAATGGCCCATGACCAATATCATGCAACAAGGCTGCACATAGTACAGTCATTTTGTCATAGTCATTTAATACATTTGATAGTTCATCTAATTCTATCATTTGTCGAGCTATTTCATATACTCCCAAGCTATGGGTAAATCGCGAATGTTCAGCTGTTTGATAAACTTGATATGTTCCCCCAAGCTGCCTAATACGGCGCAACCTTTGCATTTCTTTAGTATTAATTAATTGCCAGAAAACTAAGTGATCTACATGGATATAACTATGTATTGGATCTCTAAATACCCTGCTCTCTTTTAGCTTAATACTTTCTAAATTAAACGACTCTTTTTGTTGCATATAACCACTCCTTGTTATTAGTATAATATAAAAACAATCTTTTGTATAATCAAATATATGCTATAATTTATATATACATTAGGAGGACATATAATGTTAGAAATAATGACAAAAATCAATGAAGCTACTATAGCGATTAAAAATTTTATTCCCGATACACCAGATATAGCTATTATTTTGGGTTCTGGATTAGGGCCACTAGCCAACGAAGTTGAAAATCCAATTTCAATTGGTTATGAAGATATTCCACATTTCCCTGTATCAACGATACCAGGGCATGAAGGGAAATTAGTTTATGGAACTATCAATGGTAAAAAAGTATTAGTCATGAAAGGGCGCTTTCATTATTATGAAGGGCATGAAATGGACATAGTTACCTTACATATACGTGTGTTTGCAAAACTAGGCATTAAAAACTTACTAGTTACTAATGCTTGTGGCGGAATTCGTGATGATCTAATCCCTGGTAATATCATGATTATTACTGACCATATCGGTTTTATGATGCCTTCTCCATTACGCGGACCAAATTTAGATGAATTCGGTCCAAGATTTAAGGACATGACAGAAGTATATAATAAGGAATTAAGGGGTATCTGCAAAGAGGCAGCGCAAGCTACTAACGTGCCTATTAAAGAAGGTACATATACTTTCTTTAGAGGCCCAATGTTTGAATCACCAGCTGAAATCTTAATGTTAAAACAATTAGGATCAAGTGTTGTTGGTATGTCTACAGTTCCTGAGGCTACTGTTGCTAGACATTGTGGAATGAGAACACTAGGGTTATCATTAATTACAAATAAAGCTGCAGGTTTAGGAGCTAATGAGTTAGACCACAAGGAAGTAATGGAAACTGCAGCACAAGCTGAAACAAATTTAGTTAAACTTGTTAAAGAAACAATTAGAAACTGGGCTCTATAATGGCTGACATTACTGGATATTATAGTCAAATGACAATGCCTTGGATGCAACTGTATTACCTGTTAGTTTGGGAGCAACTGAAGGATGTCTCAGGGAAAGCTATTTTAGATTTTGGAAGTGGTTTTGGTGTAAATGCAAACCATCTAGCTAAAGGCAATGATGTTACTGCAATTGAACCCAATCCTGATATGATAGCTCATAGTTTTAACGATAATGTGTATCAGCAAATCTTAGGAGATCTTTCACAACTTAGAAACTATCCTGATAATTCATTTGATGTGATCATTTGCCATAATGTTTTTGAATATGCCCTAGAGCGCACTGATATCTTAAATGAATTTTATCGATTACTAAAAGATGATGGTTTTATCTCTATAGTAAAACATAATCTCCCTGGTAGTATTATGCACAAAGTAATCTTTGAAAACAATGTTGAGCAAGCACTAAATATGTTAAGTAATACTTCAACTTCTTCTTCATATTTTGGTGATATAAACTACTACGAAAATGATGATCTTATAAAATGGTGTCCTAATCTTGAAATATCTAAAATTTCAGGAATAAGAGTTTTCTATGCACTACAACGCAATGAGTGGAAAAATGAACCAGACTGGAAAGAGCGTCTATTTGCAATTGAAACTATGGTAAGTGATAATGATGACTATAAGAACGTGGCAATGTTTCACCATATTAAACTACTAAAAAAGGGCTAATGCCCTTTTTCCTTAATTCAAAATTGAACCGCACCACAGAGGTGTGGTTTTTTTGATATAATAAAAGAGCTCACCCGACGAAAAGGAGCTCATATGAATTATAAACAAATAGATGATAAAAAGAAAGCCCAGATAGATATTTTATTA
>JAVBUP010000041.1:0-24731 GCA_031555175.1 Coprobacillaceae bacterium | reverse complement strand
ATCAACCATCTGCATCGTTTTTTTATTCGCATTAGAATGTTTAGAAATCATAGTTATCACCTATCTATATTATATCAAATATCCTTTTATCACTGTATAAAAAAAGACAAAGTACCTCAATACTTTGTCAACAGTCTGAGGATTGTCTTAAAAAAGACAATCTTTTTGTTTGGTTGTCTTTTGGTGTTCATTGTTTTCTATAATAAATAGTTATATTAGTAATTATCATGGTTATTCTGTTAATATTATAAGTATATAATAAAGGAGATCCGTTATGGACTATACGATACCAAACCTAGCAATAGAAGCAATCTGCTTAGTTATACTATTCACATTACTATTCTATCAATATCTAAACAAAGATAACCACTCCGAAATGAATAAGGCGTTTAACATAGTGCTAATATCCCATATTATTACAATTACTGTAGACACTATTTCATGGATTATCGATTTACAACATGGTATACTTTTTTACTATCTGAGTATTGTCTTTAATTTCTTGTCTTTGGTATTACCTGGTATTGATTTCACGCTTTTGATCTTTTATATCTTAAAATGTATTGCAACAAACAAAAAAACAGAAAAACGAATTTTGGCAATATCGTCGCTAATATCGTTTGGCCTATTTGTTACTGGAATTATAAATATATTTACTAACATATTTTTTACAATACAAAGAGACAATGTATTTATCGCCGGAGAATACTACATATATGTCTATATCTTTGCTGCCTTACAATTTGTGCTCATTTTTTCCGTAATTCTATATTACAAAAAAGATTTAGGTTTAAAAAAGACCATTACATTACTCTCTTATACAATTATCCCCATTATTGTTACAATAATTAATTACTTTTTCTTGTATCTCATGTTATGGTATTCAGCACTAACTGTTTCTATATTATTAATCTTTATAAATATTCAAATTGAACAAGAGAAAACTTTAAAACAACAAGAACTGGAGTTACTTGAATATAAAACTGCAATTATGCTGAGTCAAATACAACCACATTTTCTTTATAACAGCTTAAGTGCTATCAGTCAATTATGCGTTAATAATAGCGAAGCTCACGTGGCTTTAGTGACTTTTTCTGAATATTTAAGAGGAAACATGGATTCTTTAACACAGAAAAAAATGGTTAGTTTTCATAAGGAGATGGAACATGTTAAGCAATATTTATGGTTGGAAAAACTACGTTTCAATAATAAACTAAGTATTGAATATGATATTATGCCCACTACGCTTTTAATACCAGTTTTATCTTTACAGCCCATCGTCGAAAATGCTGTCAGACATGGGGTGACAAAAAAAGCTACTGGGGGAACAGTTAAAATTAAGGCATTTGAAACTCTAACACATCTTGTTATTGAAGTAAGCGATGATGGTATTGGCTTTGATATGAATCAAAATCTATCTGATGGCCGTAATCATATTGGAATTAATAATGTCACTGAGCGTTTATCCATTATGTGCAATGGAACATTAAATATCCAAAGTACACCAAATCTTGGTACAACAGCTACAATAAAAATACCTAAGAAATAACTATAGGAGGAATAAAGCAATGAAAGTAATGATTGTCGATGATGAAGAACATGCGTTAGAAGCAATAGCCAGTGCAGTTAAGAATTTCAATAAACTCTATGAAATAAAGACATTTGATTTACCAAGTAGTGCCTTTGATTATGCAAAAGATAATCACATAGATATCGCGTTTATTGATATCGAAATGCCAGAAATAAACGGTATTGATTTGGCAAAACGCCTTAAATCGATTAACAATAATATTAACATTATCTTTGTTACTGGATACAGTGAATATATGGTAAATGCCTTTGAATTGCACGTCTCTGGCTATGTATTAAAACCAATTAATCCAAAACGCATCGAGGATGAACTTGAGAACTTACGACATCCCATTGAGGTTTCCAACCAAGGATTATACATCCTGTGTTTTGGTAACTTTGAAGTTCTTTACGATGGTAAACCTATTACTTTTAAAAGGACAAAATCCAAGGAAGCTTTTGCTTATTTAGTGGATCGTTTTGGTTCTAGTGTAAGTAAAAAAGAATTGGCTGCCATACTTCTTGAAGATACACCCTACACGCGTATTACGCAATCATATATTTCAAATATCATAGTTGAAATGTATCGAACACTTAGAGATATCAATTGCCAAGATATTATATTACATAAACATGGCGCATATTCTATTGATAAATCTATTTTGAACTGCGACTATTATGCCTATGAAAAGGGAATTCCATATGCAATTAATAAGTATAATGGCGAATACATGACTAACTATAGTTGGGCTGAATATACTGCTGGCTTCTTGCTAGACAAGAATAAAAAAAACACATAATCTTACTTTAATGTTCTATCATTATAATGCGCATATTTTTCAATAGTGTGCTACATTATTTATTATCCTTGAAACAATTAGATGCTTTGGCATCTTTTTTATATTGATTAAAAATCATAAAATCAAAATGCATACTTTACATATCTTGTTTACAAAAATGGGTATTGATAAATACGAGAGCATGAATCGTCGTATTATTAGAAGATTCCACTGATGCGCTCATCACATACTAATCCTTCTAAGATGTTATCATTGATATGTAAGATATACTGAATAATTCCAAATGTTAGCAACTTCTTTCTATAATCATAACTATATTTAGTTAATAAACAATAATTAATTACAAATGCAATACTTATTAGAAAGCAATTAATTAGCAAGTTACAATAATAAATATATGACTAATTATGGTTAGGCAAATGCAAGTGAAAACAATGATAACTCAATTTGATTTTAACATATTATTTTGTTGGTCTTTTGATGTTCATTATATTCTATACTATGGTTGATGCAGACAAGTTACAATATTAGCGTTATTATTTCCAATAAATAGTTGTCACGACTACATCATTTTTTAATGCCAAATACAAAGAAAGGAAAAGTATATATAGATTATGGCTATTGTAGTATATACTAAATATTAAAATGAAAAAATTAAAAAAATTGTTTATTAGTTCATTTATTATCGTAGGAGTATTAGTATCAAGTATCAATACTTACGCTTTGGGTAAAGTAAATGAGATAGATACTATAACTATTCCTAATAAAGATATTGACCGCGCACATAAAGATGTTGTTTATCTTGAGGATGGTTCATATGTTATAGTTGGATCTGTTAAAGTGACTGGATTTAACTATCAAGCAGAAATAACTAAATATAGTGCAAATGGTACTCTTGATTGGCAAAGTACATATGGGGGAACAGGTGGTGAATCATTCGATGCTGTCACAGTTGACAATGATGGTAACCTAATTGCTGTCGGTCACACTTCTAGTGCTAGCCTTAGTCCTTACATGGCGGCTGACTATGACAAATCTGCTTCCATTATAGTAAAGTATGATGGTGCTACCGGCGCTGAATTGGCAGCAAAATGTCTTGGAAGTACCAAGGCAGATACTTTCTCAGATGTTATTGTTAAAGACAACACAGTTATTGCTGTTGGTCAAGCCGGAGAAAATAGTGGAGACTTTGCCGGCCTAACAAACAATAGGATCACTGCTGTTATTGTTTTGTTTGATAATGATTCTTCATTGACACTAGATCAAATTATTGAGTTGGAAGCTGCTGATATCGGTTATTTTAAAGGAATAACTATGGTGGATGACAACTATGTACTTATCGGTGAAGTTGCTACTACTGACAAAGACTTCACCATTTCTACTGGTGATAATGGTGGTAATGGTGATACAAATGTCTTTGCGATTAAGTATAATTCAACATTCACTAGTACACTATGGTCAACGATTATTGGTGGGACACGCAATGATGCCGTTAGTGGACTAACTCAAGTAGATGGTGGATATTTAATCACCGGAACAACAGTCTCAAAAGATAATGATTTTGCTGCCCTAGCAGGTAATTATTCAATCGGAAATGGCTTTATAGCAAAAATTAAAGATTCTGATGGAGCTTTAGAATGGGCAACCGCTATTGTAGCGGCACCAGACGTATATAGTTATCTAAGTTCAGTTGCTATAATTGGGGATACGTTTATGGCAGTTGGGACATTAGATGGTCCAGTTTCTAGTGGAACATTAACTGCAGATTGTTTAGGTGGATATGGAGATATTCTAGTTGTTACCGGAAGTGTAAGTGATGGGACAATTTCAACTCTTGACTCATTTGGTGGAACTGGGTACGATTATGCAAGTAATGTTAAAGCTCTTACTGATCACTTTGTTATAATAGGTGATACAGAGTCTACTGATGAAACATTTAAGGATTTATCTATTAGTGAATATACTGGATTTATAATTACATTTAAGGAGTTTGGTCCAGACCCAGAACTTCCTAATACCGGAGAAACAACATTAAGTACATATACACTATATACTTCAGTTGTGTTATTAGGTGTTGTATATTTTGGAGTAAAGAGAAAAGAACAACAATAAAAAAGGAATGAATTAATCATTCCGTAAATCAGTCTTCGGACTGATTTTTATTTTGCAAATTCTTCTTTTGCTACTTTTTGTAATGACTCAATAATGTTTAATGCTTGTGGACAAACCGCTTCACAGGCACCACATTGTTGACACATATCTGCTCTTTCTTCAGGTTTCATATGGTTGTATCTATCTTTTGCTTTATTTATACCACCATACATTGAATATTGATTCCAAATATCAAAGTTTCTTGGAATATCAAGTCCAAATGGACAAGGTAAGCAATATTCACACCAAGTACATCCAATCTTAGTATGTGACTTGATTTCTGCAGTTACTTTATTAATTGCAGATAATTCTATTTCTGTTAATGGTGCAAATGAAGACATTGTGTTAATGTTATCTTCTAATTGATCATATGTTGACATTCCACTTAATACCACTTTAATGTTATCATGGTTAGCGACAAAACGTAACGCCCATGAGGCAGTTGACCATTCTGGATGCACTTCTTTAAATATTGCATTAATATCTTCTGGTAATACTGCTAATGTTCCACCTTTAATTGGTTCCATAATGACTACTGGAATATCTAATTTCTTTGCCTCTTCATATCCTTCGATACCTTGTTGGTGATCAGTATCCATATAATTTAATTGAATTTGACAAAAGTCCCAATTATGATGATTAATGATTTCCATAAATACTTCTTTTTCATCATGGAAAGAGAATCCAATAAACTTAATCTTTCCAGCTCGTCTTTCTTCTTCTAAATAGTCTAAAATTCCTAGTTCAACTACTTTATCCCATCTAGCTTTATCTAGAGCGTGTAATAAATAAAAATCCACATATTCTGTTTGCAATCTTTCTAACTGTTGATTAAAAATTGTTCTTGCTTCTTCTAATGAATTAATTTGCCATAATGGCATTTTAGTAGCTAGATATAAGCTTTTGCGGTCATATTTCTTTAATACTTTACCTACAAACGGTTCACTCTCCCCATTATGATATGGATAAGCTGTATCAATATAGTTTACACCGCTAGCTATAGCATGATCAATAATCCTTTCAGCTTCAGCATCATCAATTTGACCATCTTTCATTGGTAATCTCATACATCCCATTCCAAGTAAACTAACTTCTACATTTAATTTATTTATTTTTCTTTTTTGCATATATTTCACCTCTAGCCATATTATAGCATTCAAAAAAGTGGAAAGATACACTTATCTCCCCACTTTTTTATTTAAAACATTTACTGCAAATAATGATGAAATATTAACTGCTTGATGTATATCTATACCATTGATACAACAATCTACCATACTAGCAAAGAAGGCATCTCCAGCTCCTACATCATTAACCAATTCAACAGAATTAACTGGATGCATCCCGCTATAAGTAGTAGTTAACACTTCCATATCACCACTACCATTAGTAATGACTGCTAATTGAATATTAGAATTTTTTATTAGTTCTTGAATACTTTTAACATTAAATACTTCAAGTACTTTATTAACGACTTTTCGGTTGATTTGCAAGTATATAATGTTAGCTTTTTCGAATTCTGTTATTTCATCCCTAGAAATATCCTCAATTCTTCCTAAAAAGCCTAAATCAAGTGCTATCATACCACCTAATTGATTGATGTTCTTCATATATTTACTGCTATGTTGATTAAGCTCATCTAAAACGCATATAGAGTCCTTATCAACGACTTTTTCAAGAATCTCAACAACTCTATCACTACCCTCATTTGACCTTGCCTGTCCATGATTTGGGCACTCTACCTTTCCATCTAATAAGTAATGTACATATTTCGTTTTATAATTATCTAGTAAGAAGCTATGAGTTGTATCAATATTAGTATATTGTTTTAAAGCAATATGTCCATACTCATCATCTCCTGCAAACCCAACAGCGTAACAGTTATCTTGAAATGAAGAGAGACGATATAGTATATTCCAACTTGATCCACCAGGTTCAATTGTACGATATTGTTGTTTATGATCTATTAGGTCAATTAGGAATTCTCCTACAGCAATGATTTTCATTTCCTACCTCCTTATATAAAAAAAGACTTGTTGTTACAAGTCTATTTGATTGTAATTAAATGCATAAAGCTAGTTAAACCAGGAGCGCCAGGTGTTCCACCAGTAACTAATATTTCTTCACCAATTTGAACACCTGCTTCTTTAGCGATGATTTCAGCATATTTCAATAATGCGTTATCTGTTGTAATTGATTTACATAATACTGGTTGAACTCCCCAGCATAATGACAACTCAGTTAAAGTATCTTCACTCGTCGTTGCAGCAATAATTGGACATTGTGGGCGATAACGAGACATCTTTCTAGCTGTAAATCCAGTAATAGTGAAAGCAATAATTGCTTTTACATCAAACTCATATGCAATTTCAGCAACTGACATACAGATTGCTTCTGAATGATCCTTTTTTGCTGTTTTAACAGCATTTTTATAGAATTTAGAATAATCTAATGACTCTTCAGCTTTTTGAGCTATTCTAACCATTGTTTCTACCGATTCTTCTGGATATTTACCAGCAGCTGATTCTCCAGATAACATAATTGCATCTGAACCATCCATGATCGCATTGGCAACATCTGATACCTCAGCTCTTGTTGGGCGAGGATTTGTTTGCATACTTTCAAGCATTTGTGTTGCAGTAATAACTGGCTTTCCAGCAGCGTTACATTTTTTGATTAACTGTTTTTGAATCATTGGCACATCTTCAGCAGGAACTTCTACTCCAAGATCTCCTCTTGCCACCATTACTCCATCCGCTACTTTTAAAATATCATCAATATTTTTAACACCTTCATGATTTTCAATCTTAGCGATAACTTGGATATTTGGTTTCCCATTTTCAATTAATAATTTCTTGATATCAACAATATCTTGAGCACGTCTTGCAAACGATGCCGCAATGAAATCAACATCTTGAGCACATCCAAAAATAATATCATTAGTATCTTTTTCAGATAAGTATTCTAAGTTTAGCGATACATCTGGAACATTAATTCCACGACGGTTTTTAAGTTCAGCATCATTAGCACTAACAGTATAGATATCCTTTCCTTCAACATGGTCAACAAGCAATTCTAATTGCCCATCATTAACAAGGATAAATCCTCCTGGTCTAACATCTTTATATAATTCATCATATGTAATTGAGAATCTCTTACTAGTACCTAGTATTTCCTCTCCACACGTTACAATGACAACTTGACCTCTAGTAATTTGAACACAACCATTTTCAAAGTCATGCGTACGAATTTCAGGCCCTTTCGTATCAAGTAAAATCCCTACTGGTTTTCCTAACTCAGCAGAAATCTTTTTAATTCTATCCATTCTTGTTAAATGTTCTTGATGATCTCCATGAGAGAAATTCAATCTAGCAACATTCATTCCAGCCTTAACTAATTTCGTCAACATTTCAACAGATTCAGAAGCTGGTCCAATTGTACAAACTACTTTTGTTTTTTTATTCATAAATTTACCCCTATCTAATCTTATGTGCATCTTCGTAGATTAAGCGATTTGGCGTATATTCCATATCAAGCGCTTCTTGAATTGGCATATTAGCGATTAAACCATTTTTAACACAAATACATTGTCCTCCAGTGCCTTGTTCTAAAAGTTCTACTGCAGCAACACCCATCATACTAGCTAGAGCCCTATCTCTACCAGTTGGACGTCCTCCACGTTGCATATGTCCTAAAACATTAGCACGTGTATCAAATCCAGTTGCCGCTTCTACTTTCTTAGCAAGCTCATGTACATCAACAATACCTTCAGTAATTACTACAATAGCATGTTTTTTATCTGACATTTTTGAAGCTCGTAATCTCTCAATTACTGCATTTTCATCATAACCAGTTTCCGCAGTGATTACTAATTCTACACCACATGAAATCCCAGCCCAAATAGCTAAGTCTCCACAGTGTCTACCCATTACTTCTAGAATAGTACATCTTTGATGTGAACTAGATGTATCACGTAAACGATCTAGTGCATCAACAATTGTATTTAACGCTGTATCAAACCCAATCGTGAAATCAGTAGATGCAATATCATTATCAATTGTACCAGGAATACCAATACAATTAACTCCAAGTTCAGTTAAACGAAGTGCTCCGTTATAACTTCCATCTCCACCAATAACAACTAAAGCTTCAATGCCACGATTTTTTAATTGCTCTACACCAAGTTTTCTAACTTCAATATCTTTAAATTCAGGATATCTTGCAGAACGTAACATTGTTCCACCTTGGTTAATAATATTTCTCGTACTTCTACGATCAAATTTAATAAATTGTCCTTCAACCAAGCCTTTGAATCCCTCTTCAATTCCATATACTTCAATACCTTTATTAAGGCAAGCTCTTGCTACAGCTCTAATTGCTGCATTCATTCCAGGAGCGTCCCCTCCTGATGTTAAAACACCGATACATTTTACCATGATAGCACCTCTCTACATTACACCTTATTTTACCATAGTAATGCGCTCATTTCTATCAATTTCACTATTTAATTACTGTGATTTACAATGAAAACGGTATCTTTACCATAAAACAAAAATAGAGGGCTAGAGCCCTCTTAATCACGATGATTCTTATCTATCAATTCAACTTCTACAGCTAATCCATTAATACGATCTAATAATGATTTTACTTTTTCTTTATCATTTGAGTTAAATGTATAGTATTTCTCTAATTCTTTTAATGAGAAGATACTAGTAAAGAATGTTGGTAATTGTTCATTATATCTAGCATCCAAGATTGGAAAGAGAATTTCATCTCTTAACCATCCTGAAGCCGCTTCACTGCCAATACCATCTATAACTAATATATGTACTGTCTTTAATGTCTCTAATATATCTTGATATGCTTCTCTTTCTTCACGACGATCACCAAAGTATCGGCGTAATTCAGTACTTAACTGACTAAGTGTAATAATTGCACAATCTTCACCTAAACTAGCCTCTTTATTAACAAAGGCAGACATGAAATATGTTTTACCAACTCCTGTCTTACCATGAATATATAATCCTTTAGTTGTAGGATCTTTAAAAAATTCATTCATTTTCTTCATAACAACTTTTGTTGTTGAACCTGGAAAATCATGCAAAATATTAAGCAGTGATGCATCTTTAAATACTTGACCAGTTAAATGATACATCTTAATATTTCTAGCGATTTCTCTTTTAGTTTCAATATGTTTTGCAAAGCGACATGGTCTAAAACTTCTTACTACCATTCTTTCCTCAAAACTCAATTCAGTTTGGTAACCTTTTAATTGGAATGAACATTCATCTATTCCTGTACATCCTTTACATGTTTCTAAGTCATCCTTATAATCCATAAAATAGATTAGGTTATTTTCAATTTCACGTTCTGTAAGATTGTTATTTTGAATGAAGTTGACAATTTCTTGACACGATGAAATAGATTGTAAAGCATTTTTATTATAAGCGTTATTACTTTTAACAATATTGTTTATATCTTTCATGTTTATTCCTCATATAACTTTCTTATGTCATCCATAACCGCATCAATATCAACTTCTTCAACTTCTTTAGTAGTAACAACTTGCTTAGAATTATTACGCATATCTCTTATTTTTAAGGCTTCATCCATTGCTTGTGAAACAGTTTTTATTTTCTTTCTCGCCCAATTTGCAGCAATTGTTTCCATATATGGCTTTACAAGTTGTTGGTCATTTAATGCTAGTGATAACTCAATCAAAACATTCACAACTCCTGGATTTAGTTTTTGCTTTAACATAATGGATTCTATTATTTTTAAATCTCTAGTTACAGGTTGTGACCCTTGGTAATGATATAGCAACTCATAAGGCGAAACTTCTTCTAAATTCTTAATTTTTAATGATTTCTTATCTGCTCCAACAGCTGTTCTACTTCTAATTGGTTGGACATTATGGACAAGGCTTACTTCTCCTTGATTCTCTAAATCATAATAGTTTTGACACTTAAGTGCTAACTGCTCGATATTTATCTTATTTCTATCAATACACTGAATAATTATCTTACCCATTTCAATTGAGTCTACTTGATATAAAGAAGCTAATTGAACTATTTGTTCCATTACTTCAGGAACTAATAAAGACTTTTTAACTTGATATTGCTTCAAATAATTAACTAAACTTTCAATATCATAAACTAAATTAGGTTCATTATTAACTTCTTCTTTAAAAGTATTATCATTAGCGATAACTCTATTTGTATTAGACAAATCTATTCTAAATACATCATTAAATGATTTAGTTATATTAGCATAATCATCCTTAATTATATCAATATTAATGAAATAATATTTTGTCTTTTCATACTCTACTTCTCCAAGTAATTTATATAGCATTATAGACAACACTTGATTCTTAAAATATTTGCTAGGTGATAACGGTGCAAATAATTCATAAATGTAATCTGTTTTAGAATCATTACTGCGACAATATACTTTCAATAAGCCTAAAGCTTCCAGCTTATTTCTTTCTTTTTCAAAAACACTAATATTCATATCAAGCATAGATAATAATCGATGATGATTTGATGGAATGCTAATCATTTTTTCTCTTTCTAATTCAGACCATAATGTATAGTAAATACTTAAAGCACAATGCCCCATTATTGGTTGATATAGCATAGTCAACACTTTACGAGTTTGATCATTTAAAATCAATTTGCTTGATACTTTATACTGATCTTGGGCAATTAAATCATTCATTGTCTCACATCCTTACTGTAAGCAAAATTATATCATATTTTTTCATGTTATATCTACAAATTGATGTCTTTTTTTGGTACAATAATACAAAGGGGGTGAACATATGGATCGTGTGCTGTATTATATATTCGCAATCATTAATATTGCATCATTTTTATTAATGTTTATTGATAAATACAACGCTGAAAGAAAACTATGGCGAGTACCAGAAGATACTATGTTCATCTTCGCAATAGCATTTGGAGCTTTAGGTATCTATCTTGGAATGTATATTTTCAAACATAAAACTAGAAAGCCACAATTTTATTACTTAATGCCAGTTTTAGCAGTTATAGAAGTCATAGCTATTGGAGCAATTGGAACTTTTGTTCTTTAGGGATTTATTTGAGTGATAAATATATAAGGATTATAGTCTGTATAGCGCATACTATAATCCTTTTTTATTGATAAAAACCACATTATTATGTAAATAATAATGTGGTAATGCTAGATAGTATCCTAACTATATCCTTTAAAACTCTTTGACTTAACAACCCATATTGCTTGAACTAACATTCCAACACCTGAAGCAATATACAATGGAGCCACACCAAAATGTTGTGCTAGTGGTCCATAAATAATTGTAGCAAGTGGAATAATAGTTGTCGACAATATCATAAAAAAACTAATGACTCTTCCCATTTTATCTGGATCAATATTCTCTTGAAGCATAGTCATCGCTGGAACATTGAAGCACGGAAATGCAATCCCAATAACCCCAGTAAATGCTACAAACAAATAAAAATTATTTACAATGCCTAGAACCGCATTGGCTATACCTAAAATCAGTGAAGCCATAGCGACAGTCTTAACACGGCTCTTAAAGCCACCCCATAGTGTTATAATTAATCCCCCAATTATCATTCCTCCACCAAATAACATCTCATTAACTGATAGTCTCCAAACTTCTTCACCAAATTTAATAGCTATATATAATGCCGTATAAGTAGATGCTGGGACAATCAAGAAATTCATTGTTGCTGAATAAATCATACATCCTTTAATAAAAGCAGATGAATTAATATATTTTAGTCCTTCCTTAAGTTCATAAAACATTTTATTCTTTTCAACTACTCTAACTTGTCTTGGTAATTTGATAAATACCAATGCCACAATAGCAATAGCCGCAGTAATAACATCAATATAGAAAATTGATGACAAGCTTGCGTTTGCTAAGATAAAGCCGCTTATAGCAGGTGCTGCTAAAGAAAAGATTGATTGGATTGATTGTTGAATACCATTGACTTTCATTAACTGATCCTCTGGTACCAACGATGGTATCAATGAGTTAGAAGCCGGACCATGAATTCCTTGACCTAGTGATCTTGCTGCTGATACTACAAATAATGCCCAAATTGATCCATAACCAAACTGATAAAGTAATGCAACTAATAATGTAGCTATTGCTATTCCCCCATCAGATAGCATAATAATCAATTTTCTATCATAACGATCTGCCCATACTCCTGAAAAGAACGAAATAAGCATTTGTGGTAAAAAACTTACTACAGTTGAAATCATCATCATTATTGCCGATTTAGTCGATAATGTGATATGAAATACAATTGCATATTGCACAAGCATCGAACCAACCATCGAAATTGATTGACTCGCTATAAATTTATACGTATTTTTCTTCCAATTACTAATATTTTCCATAATATACTCTCCTTATTCTGTTTTCAACGAGTACATCATATAACATATTACTGTGTCTGTCAATATACTATTATAATAAAAATAGTATTTCACACAATTATGATTAATATATTGGAACTAAATAATAAAAAAGGTACCTTAGTACCCTAAATCTTCATTAACTAATATAATGGTTGCCTTCGCAATACCATAAGTTTTATGCAACATAATATTTAATGTATTACATATACGACCTGGTGACTTACAATCCATACACTTACCAGTAGATACACAGGGAGTTTTCAAGTTAAGTCGTTTGGCATTTAGAGGGCCAGCAATATTACGTGTTCGACATACTGCCTTCTCTATCGTATCTTCAAACTTATTTTTACCTATTACATATAGTACTTCTTGTGGACCATAGATTGTCCCAGCCACACGATTACCACGCCCATCGATGTTAATTAACTCTCCGTTCTCAGTTATAGCATTGACACTAGTCATATATACATCAGCGCACATAGCATTCTTTATTGTATTGGCATCTTGATTATCCATATTAGAGTAAACTATATTATTTCTAGATAACTCTGCAAAAACACCAAGCTCTTGAAAAGTAATTGAGCTAGCTATACCAATTGTCTTATCATTATAGGTTTTTAAAATATAGTCTTTAGCTTCTTTTTTTGTCTCACAGATAACTACTTCATATCCTTTTGCTTGTAAAGTTTTTTTCCTATTTTCCATATTCATTAATTCCTTTTTGACAGATTGGGCAATAATACGTACCACGACCATTAACAAAAGTCTTTTCTATTTTACTTCCACAATTAACACAGTTTTCTTTCTCTTTTCCATGGACTAATAAATGATTTTGAAATTTCCCATGGATTCCATTCGAATCAAAAGTATCAATTGTAGTACCACCTAAAGCAATTGCTTTGTTTAGTACAGTAATACTATTAACAATAATATTTTCGCATTGATCAATAGTTATAAATTTAGATGGTGTTTGCGGATTTATTTTGCAATAAAATAACACTTCATTAACATAAATATTACCCAATCCACTAATTATTGATTGATCCAATAATACTGTCTTTATAGCAATTGATTTATTCTTAATCTTATCAAACAACTCCATAGCTGTAAGTTTAAATGGTTCTTTCCCTAATTTACTTAGTGGAGGCAATGATAAGTATTGTTGCTTATCAATAACTTCCATTGTTCCAAATTTTCTGACATCGTTATAACGCAATTGGCTTTGATCATCAAATGTAAAAATAACATGAGTATGATTCAATATAGGATCAGCAATATTATTGATAAAATACTTTCCTTCCATTCTTAAATGAGATACTAAAACATCAGTATCTAGGATAAAAACTAGAAACTTACCATATCTTTCTACATCATGAATTACTTGCCCAAGTAGTTTTTGCTTAAATTCATTGTTATCTCCAACAATAATGTTATTCCAATAAATATCTATATGGCTTATTTTCTTATTAATTACGTATTTTTTTAGTGTATTTCTAACTGTTTCTACTTCTGGTAGCTCTGGCATTATTTTAAATCATACCAGGTTTCCCCAGTAGCTCCTTCTACTTTTAATTTTACATTTAGTGAAATACATGACTCCATACATTCTTTGACTAAGTCTTTCATAATATTCTCTTCCCCTTTAACTACATTAAATACCAATTCATCGTGCACTTGCAATAACATCTTTGATTTCAAATTAGCTTCACTCATTCTTTTATCAATATCAATCATCGCTAATTTTAGAATATCAGCTCCTGATCCTTGAATTGGTGAATTCATCGCCAATCTTTTGCCCAGCTCTCTTACCATAAAGTTTTTATCGTTTAATTCTGGAATATAACGACGCCTATTTAAAATAGTCGTAGTATAGCCATTATTCTTAGCAAACTCAATTGTCGTATCCATATAATCTTTGATACCAGGATAAGACTTGAAATATCGCTCAATAAACTGTTTCGCTTGAGGCACAGATACCTGTAGCTGCTCTGATAACCCAAAATCACTAATACCATAAATTATCCCAAAATTAACTGCTTTAGCTTGTCGCCTTAAATTACTATCAACCATTTCAATCGGTAATTCAAACACATCGGCAGCTGTTCTTGTATGAATATCTATATCTTGATTAAATGCTTCTATCAATGATTCCACATTAGCTAGTGATGCCAATATTCTTAATTCAATTTGTGAATAATCATAGCTAAGCAAACATGAATCTTGTTGTGAAGGGACAAAGGCTTTTCTAATTAATCTTCCTTCTTCATAACGAATTGGAATGTTTTGTAAATTTGGATCAATACTTGATAAACGCCCAGTCTGTGTTAATGTCTGCTTGTAAATTGTATGTATTTTTCCATCCACAAAAACTTGTGCTTGTAATCCTTCAATATATGTTGAATACAATTTTGTATACGTACGATAATCAAGAATTTGTGAAATCACTGGATGAACATTTATTAATTTCTCTAATACATCAGCAGCAGTCGAATAACCAGTTTTGGTTTTCTTGCCATTAGGTAAATTCAATTTCTCAAACAAAACTTCACCAAGTTGCTTAGGAGAATTGATATTAAATGTTACCCCACATAATTCATATATTTCTTTTTCTAATAAAGTTACTCTTTCACTAATACCACGCCCAATGTCTTTTAAAGTTTCAACATTTAAACTAATTCCTTCAAATTCCATATTACCTAATATTCTTGCCATTGGCATTTCTACATCCATATAAAGTTTTAATTGATCATTAGTAGTTAATGCAGTAATTACTTTATCTTTTAATTCATAAATTGCTTTAGCACATCTAACAATATACTTGGCGATATCTTCACTGTTTGCATCTTTTATAAATACATTCTCCTCAAATTGGATATCATCATATTCATTAAAACTACACACATCTTTAAATGTATTCTTCACATTTGGATCTAATACATATGTTGCTAATTGTAAATCAAACTCGAATCCATTAATCTCTATTTGATTCCACAAAGAGCCAATTCTGATTTTTTTAATATCATAACCATATTTCGCAATATTGGATTTCAACACAGCTTGCAATTCCTTATTATTAATTACATCGTTATAATCAATATATACTGCCATCTCATCATTATACAGACCATAACCATAGATAATCCCTTTATGGTAATTATCATTACTCATATATGGCATTATTGCAAAAGGCTTTGTGATCTTAACATCTTTTACTATCTTCATTTCAAAATCTTTATTATCACTGCTTGTTGGCACCTCTAATCTACGTAGAAATGATTTCATATCATATTTTTTATAGAAAGAGGTTAACATATCTACATCATAACCAGTATATTTAAAATCATTAAAAGTATAATCAAAAGGACAATCAGTACATATCGTCGCTAATTCCTTAGACATTATAGCTAGTTCTTTATTGTTACGAATCTTCTCTCCTAAACTACCTTTAATACTATCAGCATTCTCTAAAACACTCTCAAGTGTAACATATTCTTTCAATAGTTTAATGGCTGTTTTTTCTCCTACTCCAGGAATTCCAGGAATGTTATCTGAACTATCACCCATTAAACCTTTCAAATCAATAATTTGTTTAGGAGTAAGCTCATATTTTTGGAATACTACTTCATTATCATTTTTCTCTAAATCGCTAGCTCCTTGTTTTGTTAGATGCACAAATACATTATCGGAAACAAGCTGTAGCATATCTCTATCACCTGTAATAATATTTACTTCAAATCCATTATTTGCAGCTGATGTTGCGACTGTTCCTATTAAATCATCACCTTCATATCCCTCTAATTTAAAGTATGGAATATTATGAGCATCTAGATATTCATTAGCAATGGCAAACTGCGGCACTAAATCTTCAGGAGCCTCTTTTCTTGTCCCCTTATAATCTTCATATTTTTCATTTCTAAAAGTTTTCTTCCCATAGTCAAACGCCACAAAAAGATACTCAGGATTATTATCAGTCAATACCTTCTCCACCATATTGGCAAAACCAAAGACTGCGTTTGTTGGAACACCTTGAGAATTTCTCATAAAGTTTCCTCTTACCGCAGTTGCATAGTATGCGCGATAGAGTAAGGCATTACCATCTATTAATGTTATTTTCTTCATTTTTTATCACCTTATTTATTGTACCATAAAATAATCAATACAAAGCATTATTCTTCTTATAAAATTAAAAAAAGCGAGTAGTAGTTACTCGCTTAGATAAATTATATACATTTCATAATAATAACTTAACTACTATTCAGAAACAGACTCAGAACCTCTATTTCTAAACCAACCTAAATTCTTTTGGATTACAAAATGATCAATAATAGTAAGTAGTGGAATAAGGATGAATACAATTCTAGATAACAGGAAGTCATCATGAATAAACAATGTTGCAACATAGTATCCAACTAATCCAACAATTCTACCTACCGCAATTGGGAATTCTGTAGCTACAATAAAGTCAGCCGTTTTAAATCCATATTTTTCAGCACTAGCAAATCCTTTATACTGTACGTTATTATAAACAAGCATACCACCAGTTTTAGCAAATCCTAGTAACAAACACATCACAATAATTGCCAAAGGAGAAGCAAAAATAGCCCCAATATACATCGCTACTAACATAACGGCAGTAGTAATAATATGATAGTTTTTGATATTCCTATTTGTTACTGCACGACCAATATAGCCAGCAGCCACAACACTAATAATTGACATAACTGCTGATAAAATACCCATATTATCTTCTCCACCAATTATTTGCGTAGAGTACACTGTAAATATTGTCATGTATAAGGCATCACGAAGTGACACAGAGAATGATTGCCACTTTATAGTCGACCAATCAAGATTTCCAGTTAACTTCAATACCCCAAAAATATTATAGTCTTCTTTAAAATCAATTTGTTTTAACATCATTGAATAAATAAAACCAATCGCAAATACTACACAACTAAATCCAAACAAAATATAATATCCAGTTTGTTCAGACATTGATTTAATTAATAACCCAGATACAGGCGGAATAACAACTCCAAAAACTGTACTCAACGCCATTTGCATTCCAAAGTAATTACTACGATTTTCATCAGTAGTCAATTTAGAAATCATATTATTTAATGAGAAATAATAGAATCCCATTCCAATTCCATTAAATATCCCTAATGGAATCATATTGTAAACTTGACCAGCATTTTCTTTTAAAATCAAGATTAGCAAATAGTAGATACCAGTTGAAATAATACCAACTCGCATAAGGTTCAAAATACCAGTTTTTTTAACTATTTTAGACCCGATTACAAATGATGATACTACCACTATATAGTTAATTATATTTATAATAATGCTTACAGAATAATCTTTATTTATTCCATACAAATAAACTGTTACAAATGTTGAAGCTATTAAAGTAGCGGCTGTATATAAAATCCCAACTATTAACAATATTGTAGCTTGCTTTGATAATTTTTTCATGCTCTCTCCCCTTTATAGCAATATTATAATACAAATGTCTAGACAGGTGCTTTCATAATCTGAAAAACAAAAAAATATAGCTTTAAAGCTATACTTAAATATCGATATAAATACTTTTCCAATAATATCCGCCATTTAAAATATGAATTTTCTACCCTTTAAAATATTAAATACTAGATTTCCTAATATTACACAGATAAAAGCTTGCGTAGCATTGAAAGCAACTCCAGATATTGCAATAGTAACATGTTCAATAATACACGATGATATGAAATAACCAATAATCATCCAACTCACTCCAACTACTGATGATAGCAAGGCATTATGATATTTTTTATAAAATAGTGCTATAATATACCCTTCGATTCCCTTTACAATAAGGGTGAACGGTGCGAAATAGCCATATCCTAAGAGTATATCAGCCAAAAGACTTCCAATTCCCCCACATAACATACCACAACGAGTACCATATATTAAAGAAATCACAATAATAATACTATCACCTACGTTAACATATCCGCTACTACCAATTGGAATAGATATCACCATTGTGGAAAGAGCAACAAGTGCAATAAGTAATGAATACAGTGTTAATTGTTTAGTTTTCATAAAAGAATGTGAGTCAGTTATTGACTCACATGTCCTTTGGCTTTCAAAACATCTATTACACTGTATACATATTTTTCACACAATTCATCAGTTTTAGCTTCAACCATAACTCTAATTAGAGGTTCAGTACCACTTTGCCTCACAAGTATTCTACCTTGATTACCTAATGTTTCCTCAACTTCCTTAACCTTTGCTATGACATCAACATCATCTTGAGCATCTTTTTTATCATGCACTCTAACATTAACTAATAATTGTGGGAAAATATCAACTTCGCTAGCTAAATCCGCTAATGATTGTTGTAAAGATATTACTACCTCCATAATTTTCAATGAAGTTAAAATGCCATCACCTGTTGTTGCATCTTTATTGAAAATAATATGACCAGATTGTTCCCCACCAATTGCATGATTGTTTAGTAACATATTCTCATAGACATATTTATCACCAACAGCAGTTTTTTCATAACCAATGCCTAGATTATCCAACGCTAAGTACAAACCAATATTACTCATTACAGTAGTAACAATTTTATTAGTTGCTAATTCTCCTGTTGATTTCATATGTTTTGCACAAACATACATCATTAAGTCACCATCAATGACACGGCCATTTTGGTCTACCGCCATACAACGATCACTGTCACCATCATAAGCAAATCCAATATCCAACTTATTTGAAGTTACCAAATTTACCAATGATTCAATATGTGTTGATCCACAGTTCGTATTAATATTTAATCCATCTGGGCTATTAGAAATAACTGTAACATTAGCTCCTAAATCTCTAAAGATATCTGCAGCAATATGACTAGCGGATCCATTTGCTAAATCCAACCCAACATTCATTGACTTAAATGAAACATTAACTTTAGATTTTAGATAAGATATATATTTTTCAACACCTTGAGGGTATGGTAAAGAAACTCCAATATGTTCCTTGCCAGCAAATGGTAAATCATCTTCCTCTCGATCAATGTATTCTTCAACTAAATCTTCAATCTTGGCTTCTAGTTTATGTCCTTTGTGGTTAATTACTTTTATCCCATTATCATAGAAGGGATTATGGCTTGCGGAAATCATAATACCACAGGCAAAATCTTCAACTCTAGTGATGTAAGATACATTAGGAGTAGTAGTAACGCCAAGAGTTTTGACATTAGCTCCACTTGCGGTAATTCCCGAAATTAAAGCTGCTTCAAGCATATCACCAGAAAGACGTGTATCCTTTCCTATAACTATAGTAGCTTGATTATTTTTACTAAAATAATGTCCTAAAAATCTACCAACTTTATAAGCATGAAATGGCGTAAGAGTTACATTAGCTTCTCCACGAAATCCATCAGTTCCAAAATATTTACTCATCTTTTGTACTCCTTATTGTGTTATATTTACTAAGATTTTCTCAGCACTTGTAAATTTATAAGCAACTGTCGAATCTGGTAAAACTATATATATTTGCATCTCTGCATTTCCTACTACACTATCAATCATATCAATGTATGCTTCAATATTTCCAGCATCAATACCTGCTAATCTACTTTCTGCACCAGTTAACTCAAGAGTAACAACTGCATCAGCAGCACTATCAATAGTTGGGGTTAAGTGATTAATATTATTCCTAAATCTAATTGGAATATCAGTAATCGTTTTCGTTGTTGCAGTTACTAAAGCAATATCAATATTTACTTTAGAAATAGATGATTTTTTAATACCTGAAGGTAGAGTTATTTGCGCAACACGTTTATTTGATGCTGCAGTTAGTCCAGCTACTTCCAGTGAAATCTCAATTTTATCAATTTTAGCTAACTCTTCCTCGGTACCATAGATAGTTGTTTCACCATAATCTAGTGAGATAGTATCTATTGCTAACCCTTCACCAACTTTACCGCTTGGCACAATGACTATTGGAACAGTTTTATTTGGCGATGTTACAGGTACCTTTACTTTTACAGTATTAGGTATAATATCAATATTTGATACTCTTTCACCTTTTTGATTAAATGCTGCTATTTCAAATTCATTTTCAAATGTTTCAGTAACACCGGTTACGTCAATCAATACTTCTACTGATGCGATTGAATCTAGCGTATCTTTACTTGCCTTAATAATAACTTCTTGTAGCTCCAACTGTGGCGTACCTAAGATGTACTCCGCGTCTTTCTTGGAAGTATTAATGAACTTTGTACTTAATTCAAATGTTTCAGTAATCTTCTTTTTCAAAACAACATTAACTGATGAAGGCTCAATTGTCACCTTTAAGTTACTTGGAAAATTACGATATTGCAACCTAACATTATGACTACCCTCAGCTAATCCAGTTAAATCAACAAATATCTCATATTCATTTTGAATTTTTGCCGATGAGATAGCCATTAACTCCCCAACGACAGTGACATTTACATTACTTGGTATTCCTGATACTTCATATATTTGGTCATTATAATTCACTGATACAGGTACATTAGTAAAACTATCACCTGACTTAGATACAGTGAAAATATTTGTTACTGATCCTGCATTTACTATAAAGAATAACATTATTGCTAAAAATAATGACAAATAACGCCCTAATTTTGGATTAGTCAATAAATTATCTACTTTTGAACTAGCAATACGGAATGCTTTTACCAAACTAATTTCGAAAGCCTTATAATGATTCATTATGACTTTTCCTTGACCAGCTATTTTCTTAGCAGTTTCAAGTTTCTTTTGTGAATCTTCTTCATTTTGATTTTTATTTTTTTGCATAATGCTTCTAAATACTGCATTTTGCGAATTAAAACGTCTTCTATCTAATCTATCGATAGGAGCAATCTTTTCACTAGATGGATGAATAGGTTGTACTACAATAGCCTCTTCTTCCTTTGCTTTCTCATTACTTATTTGTTCTAATGTTACATGTTCAATTTCTGAATCAATACTCTTTATTGGTTCAGCATCTTTAGAAAATAATTCTTGATCAATAGTTGGAAGTGATTCTTGATTATTATCTACTTTCTTATCAATAGGTTTTTGGTCATGTAAGTCTTTTTCATTCTTTTCGTTCATGTTATTACCTCCTATTGCCCATCTTCAAACAAACCTACTTCTTCCATAAGTAGAGTTTTGAATTCTGATAATGCTACTGAGAACATTTGCCCATTTTGAGTAAATGAAACTGTTCCTGACTCTTCAGAAACTACAATTGTTAAGCAATCCATTACTTCACTAATACCTAGAGCAGCTCTATGTCTCGCCCCATATTTAGAGCTCAACTCCTTATTCGTTGGTGGAAAATATGCAGATGCACATGAAATCTTATCTCCTTGAATAATTATTGCTCCATCATGAAGTGGTGTTACTGGCATAAACAATGAAATAATTAAATCTGCTGTAACTGTTGCATTAATTTTAATTCCAGTTTGAACATAATCAATCATAGATTGTGTACGTTCAAAAGTAATTAATGCGCCAATTTTATTTTTAGCTAAATAATCAACAGCAAGTGAAATTTCATTTACCATCTTTTCTTTTTCAGAAACTGTTAATGTTGTAAAGTTATTAAACACTTGTGTTTGTCCCAATTTTTCAAGTAATGATCTGATTTCTGGTTGAAAGATAATAATGATCGCTAGAAATCCCCAAGTTAATACATTATCTGTTAAGTATCCTAAAGTTGTTAACCCAATTATTTCAGTTACAAACTTCAAGACTATGATAAATAATATTCCTTTAAAAATCTGCATTGTTCTAGCATTGCGACGAACAATACGAATTATATAGTATATCGCTGCCCAAACTAATAAAATATCTAACACCGTTACTAAAATCGATGATAACGATGAAAAATTAATGGTGAAGTCTTCTAATAATGAAGCACCAATATTTGTTGATAAAAATAAAGACTTGATTATCATTTTATCACTCCTTACTACCTTGCATTATAACATATATTTATTGTCGATACTATATTTAATGAAAAGTGTGATTGAAAAAACACAGGGCCAATAATATCTGTTGCATATTATTATCTTTGTTTATATACAAAAAGCACCACAAATTTTGTAGTGCATGTGTTTACTTACTTATTATATTATTACGCCACTTAGCGTATACTGACTAAATCGATTATTTTTGCACTGGATAATTTAAAGAATATCTTAAATATAATACATTTAAGGCACTCATCAAAGTAATTGTACCAGCAATCGATGCTTCAGAGAAATCTCCTTCCACACCATGAAGTCTCCATAAATAATCAGTTCTATCTTCTAATGATTGATCTTTACTTAAAGTAATAATCATCATTTTAGCTTTCTTCTTTTTTATCTTTTCAAAAATTTGTTGCATTACTAGTAGTCTACCACTTACTGATAAAATAATTACTAATGAATCTTCATTTAATTCATCTATTTGACGTTCTTGTTCTCCTTTATCAGAATATGAGTAGATAAATTTCCCTTGTGACAAGAATTTCATTTGGATATCAGATGCTACAATTTTTGTATATGTAAGTCCCATAAAATATACTCTTTTATGACTATGGATTGCATCGCAAAGTTGATCTACTTTTTTCATATCAAAATCTTGTCTATTCAATGACAAGTTATTAATAACTAAATCATATACTTTATCCTTTAAAACATCTGGATTGTTATTAATTCTTTCTTTATCACTAATTGATAAGCGAATACCATCTTTAGAAATGCGTAAGAAGTGTTTAATTTCTTCCTTAAACTCTACAAAACTACCACACTTAAATTTCTTGCAGAAACGACTAATAGTAGCAGTTGAAGTATAACATAATGCTGCTAAGTCATTTATATTTATATCAGGTATTTTAGATAGGTTTTGTAATACGGCCAAAGAAATAGAGTAATACATATCTTCTTCTTTACTAGAATTAACATAAGATAACAAATTATATACTAAATCATTCATTCATATCACCTCATCCACTATTATATCTATTTTCATTGTCTTTGAAAATAGATATTTACAAAAAATGAAAATTATAACAAAGATTTTACATAATCTTCTGCAATATCCATCCTTTTTGCCGTATCTTCAATATTTAATCCGGAAGCAATGAATCGTTTTGCAACTTGTGATAGTGATTCACTAACTTCAATAATATGGTTATCTAAGTCATAGAACCGAATTCCTCGTTGTCCCCAAGTATGTTCAATAACTGGATGCACATATTTTATATTGAAGTTCTTAAGTTTACTAATAAATTCATCGAACTCTGTAGTTTCAAAATATAACTCAACTGCATTATTACTATATATGATTTCATCCATATCTTTACCAATAAACTTAGACCAAGTTTCCACGGTTTGTAATGAGAATCCACCAGCTAAAGTAACATTTGCTCCAAAGTCTATTATCACATCTTGATTCAAAATATTATTATAAAACTTTTTTGATGCTTCAATATCTTTAACTACTAATAAACTACTAATAAATTTCATTATTCTTCCTCCTTTTTTAGATAAATCAATTATATCAAAAAATAAAGCCTTTACATATCACTTCATTTTTATTCTTTATAGTTATTTCCTAATTGTAAGTTTACAATAGATGTGAAACAAAAATTAAATATAAACAAAAAGTGATCCAAGTACTATAATTAGTTTACCACAACAATCATAGAAAGGACTTGAATCACCATGATTATTATAAACGATAACCCAACTATAAATCA
>JAVBUP010000066.1:0-23751 GCA_031555175.1 Coprobacillaceae bacterium | reverse complement strand
CGAGTTAGTGATAAAGACTTAAAAAAGAATCTTGATCTATTGAATAGCAGACCAAGAAAATGTCTTAATTATAAAACACCTAACGAAGTAATAAACAATCATCACTTATATTAGGTGTTGCACTTGAATTGACAAATCATCATTTAAAAAAGTTATCATTAATCTAAATGATAACTTTAATTGCATTTTATATTTGCTATTGCCTAATTTGCTTTAAGCATAGTCCAGTATTTTTCAAATATTTTTTTAACCTCTTTTGACTGATAATGCCACATCTCATCTTTTTCATAACCAATGCGTGGTTGATAAGCATTGATACCACCAAAGCCCATTAAGTAATCATCTTTCAATTTATTAAAGACGTTAATATTAGGAGAAGTATACCCTACCTCTAATGTTGTTTTTTCAGCTATTTCATCATCTAGCATATAATTAATAAACTCATGTGCTAAATCAACATCAGCACAGTCTTTAGTAATCATTAATGAATCGTAGAATAAATCAGTTCCCTCTTCAGGCATAAAGAATCCCAAATCCTCATTATCTAGCATGATTGCTGCTGCATCCCCAGAAAACATTACAGCAATTGCTTTCTCCGAATTTCTCATTAAATCAATCGCATCATCGCCAGCATAAACAGAATCCATTGTGTCTTCTTGTTTAACCAGCCACTCGTAAGCTTCTTTTATTTCTTTTTCACTGGTTGTATTAATAGAATAGCCTAAAGCTTTTAACCCAACCATAAAACTCTCACGTATAGTATCATACATGAATACATCTTTTTTATATTTAGTATTCATTAAAAGATTCCAACCATCCTTTAAATCTTCTTCATCAACAATTGTCTTGTCATAGGTAATACCAATGGCACCATATAAATATAACGCTGTATACTTACCCTCTGGATCAAAATCTAAATTTCTAAGTTTAGGATCAATATTAACGATATTTGGTATTTTTGACCAATCAATCTCTTGAACCAAACCCTCCTTAATTAATCTTTCTGACATATTATCAGATGGAATCACTATATCATATTCAGGAGATATAGTTAATTTTGTATATAAAGATTCCATAGAATCAAATTCTGTATACACGATATGTACATCGTATTTGTCTTCAAACTCACGGATTACACGCATGTCTGCATAAGCACCCCAGTTAAATACCCTTAAAACTCTTTTGTGACGTGTACCACAACCAACTAAACCAATAACCAAGGCCATCCCCAAACAAACACGAAGCATTTTTTTCATGTATCAACCCTTCTCTCAAAAACATGTTTTTATTCTAAAATAATGATACAAACAAAACTATATAAGTCAATCTATTTTATAATTATTTTTCCATAATTTACATAGTTAATACTACCGTATTTATCCCTACAAAAAAGCACTGATTTAATCAGTGTTTTTGCCAAATATATTCTTGTACAATTCTCGTACAATTTTACTAGAAAACATATTTTTGCGGCTTTGCTGTGAAGCAATAATTCGCTCTTGATAATCCTTTTGTGACATTAGTTTTTTTAATTCACTCACAAAAGCTTCTTGATTGTTATCCTCAATTAGAATACCAGCTTCATCTAAGATAGCCTTTGGACCAACTCTAACATCATATGCAATGATTGGTAAATCTTGTCCTAATGCTTCTAATAACACATAACCAAAGCCTTCACTATGACTGGTCATAGCATATATAGATGCCTGGCTAAGTAATGCATTAATCTCTTGTGGTTCTTTCTTCCCTAAGAGTTTTATATTTTCATAATCATCACTAATAGCGGCAAGGTTGTCAAACTCTTCTCCCCCACCTACTATCCATAACTGCCAATCAGGTAAGTTGATTTCTTTGAAGATTGATATTAAACGGTCAAAGCCTTTAACTGAGTGAAGGCGACCAACAGATATTACAATGTTTCGCTTTTCAGTTTTAATTGGCTCATTAAAATCATAGTAAAGAGGGATAGCTACAGGAATAGTGTGATCATTATGACCAGCAAAAATATCTTGCACTTCAGTTACTAAGCTTGGTACCAGTAATACTAAATAGTCAATGTTTTGATAATTATTCTTCAAGTCATCTATCAAAGTTTTTTCAACATCATAATAAATATCATGATGCAACTGTGCAATTCTCAAATTACTATCATTACCATATTTCGATAACATCACATTAAATTCATTTCTAGTAGAAATTATAATATTATTTGAAAGAGATTGTATAGTATTCTTCATTACTTTAGATTTCGTTCGTAATATTCTTACCGCCTTAAGCCCTTCCTTAAGGATTTTAAGAATATTAACTCTCTTTATTGCTTGCATAAATTCTTGCTTATTTGGTACATCTTTTGTTAAGAAAGTTACTTTTATTCTATTATCTATCTCATAGGCAATTGGTAATGAATACAAACAATATATCTCAACTTCATATTCATCAGCTAATAAATTTGCGAGATCTGTAACAGCTTTTTCAATCCCACCATAACTTAGGTGGAGCATCAATATTGATATTCTTTTCATCGTCTTTTCATCCTAAATAATAACAATGCCAGACTATCAAGATGTAAATAGCATAAATATAAGCAGACTTTTCTATTAAAGGATAACGATTTTATATATGGATTTTTCATATAGTCAGGGTTATGTAAACTATTAAAATCTCTAAAGTTCTTTAGTATCTCTTTTTTCCTACTACTACTTGGATATTGTAGAACTCGCATATAAGCAGAAATCATTAGTTGATCAGTAATTAAGAATCTAATTTCATCTTTATACTCTTCCCATAAATTATTGTCTTTGTAGTATTTAATAATATCTTCAAAGGCAATTGCTATATCAAAATTACGATCAAGATTTTTAGCATTCATAATTGAGTTAGAACGAATTATATAATAATAAAGTGGTTCATCAATGAAAGTCATCTTTGTTACTCTAGGCAATACTTTACATAAGAACCCAATATCTTCATAAAAAATACCCTTTACAAACTTTAAATCCTTAATAATTGACTTTTTATATAACTTATCCCATACTGCTGGTTTTTGAAAGAATAATGTTCTATCAACTTCAAGATTTGGACCAAAACTTTTAAAAAGCGGATTAGTTATACATGAATCATCTTTTTTAATATAGTGATTGCACATCACGATATCACTATCAGTTTCAACAGCTTTTGTATATAATTTTTCCAACATATCTTCTTCCACATAGTCATCACTATCAATGAATATGATGTATTCTCCAGTGGCGTAAGGCATTCCATAGTTTCTAGCATCACCTAATCCACCATTTTCTTTAATAAGAGAAATAATGCATGGATCTTTTTCTTTATATCTATCAATAATACTTTGGCTATTATCTGGGCTTCCGTCATTAACAATAATTATTTCAATATTCTTATATGTTTGATTTACCAAACTAGCCAAACATCTTTCTAAATATTCTTCTACATTATATACCGGTAAAATAATTGAGATTTTATCCACGTTATATCACTTCCTTTGTCTGTATTATACCACAATTGCAAAAAGAAATAATCTGGTATTTCTACCAGATTATCTTGTCCTCGCTTTTTTCGCTGTATATACATTAGCAATGACTACAAACGCTACTGCAAACACTGCAATTACTGCTACATTCGTTAGAATAGATAATATTGAACTTGATGCAAAATCGATGGTTGCTGCTATTTTTGCGTTGTTAGAAATATACCAATATGAAGGCAATACCTTCGAGATATTTACAACAAAGCTTGGTAAGAATTGTGCCGGAACAAATGCTCCACATAGAAAGCTAGATCCTAATGCAATTACATTGACCGGTCCACTTACACCATGCTTATTCTTAACAAAGCATCCAAGTAAAAACCCTATCGCTAAAGCACACAACATAAACACGAATGAATTTAGTGCAAAGTATAAACCATAGGCACTCATCATTGTTTCCTTTTCTAATATAAAGGCAAACGTTATAAGTGCACCCCATACTAGTGTAGTGAAAGCTAAATTACCTAACAGTAATTCGCTATTGTATGATGATAATCGTTTACTACTAACTAATAGTCTGTTTTTAACTTTTTCTTCATTAAAAGCGACCATCACCGTTGCAACAATATATACTGAAACTGCGAGTAGTGTATAGTTCATAAAACTAAAACATGTTTCTAGGTTTCTAAGTCCTGTATACTCTACTTCATTCTCGATAACTATTTCACCAGTTACCTTTAATGTATCATTAAGTTGTACTAAAAACTCATCAACATTATCGCTATATTTATTAAATGTATTAGCTAAATTGAAATATCTTTCTAATAGCATTTGCGTATAACTTGAGTTAAAGTTCCCAGAACTTTGTACTTCTAATGGTTTTAGTTGTTGATTTATAAAGTCATTACCATATCCTTCATAGATATAAACAACATACGTAATATCTCTATAGAATAACGCATCCGCAATTTCATCACTTCCACTAATGTCCAATACATTCGTATTAGCCTCTAAATAAGATACAAGATTATCTGTAACTTTATTGTTTGTGTCTAAATTTACAATCGCGATATCTGGAGTACTTGCCTTATATGAGTCAGTCATTCCTCCACTTTGCATATTAAATACAACAAAGAATATTGACATGCAAGTATAAAGAATAATTGTTCCTTTGAAACTTTTTATGACTTTGAAATACCCTTTAAATACTGTCATAATTTTTCCTCCTTAACAATGCAGTCGCTAATGCGACCATTACTACTGTGAAAATTAGAAGGCTAATTACGTTCATATTGAAGCGGCTTGTCGTTTCATAATAATATAGCGAGTAAAATCCATCAGTAATTTGCGCTACTGGATTTACTTTATTAATTAGCGGGAAATTCTTATCAATAACGTATTTCATCGTTACACCCATCATCCCTGCTAAAAATGATCCTGCCATTGTTAGTGATGTTAAAACACCATCACGAGCATTTTCGGTTTTGAAAGACATAGCCCCCGCTAATGTTCCCAGAGCGATACCAGCTAGTATGCCCGCCAATGTTAAAATAATAATATTTATAAGATTAGATCCATAATCGACTTTAAATAATAGTGTGGTATAGGCAAATAATATCGATAGTGTGACAACTTGAGCGATAAAACACGCAAGTATTCCCCCACCAATTAACTGATATTTTCTTGCTATAGATAAACTAACTCTAGCTCCTTGCTTACCAAGATTTGCTTGATAACTACTTATTACAAATGAGCTAAGATTCGCTCCATATAGACAAGTCATTGCAATTAGCGTATAAAATTCAATTGTCATATAGTCTAGCTTTGTCGATGATTTATCAATAATGTAAGATTCATCCTGGTTAAGATCATTCATGATTGCACTATAGATCGCCTGTACATCATAATTACCCTTTTGTACTTGAGATGCGATTATGCTATCAATTAGACTCTCATATTCTAAAATATTATCTACTGTATATTTCAAAATCGTTTGGTTAATACCATTTTCTTTGATTACTACTTGAATATTGTCTTCTATAAAAACATAGCCATCAATTTCTCCATCTGCCAATAATTTATCTAAACTACTTTTAGACTCATAGGTTATATTAAAGATATGATTGCTTCCTGTCTCATCACTAAAATCACTAAATACTTCTTGCAACATTTCATTTTCTTGATAGTTTTGATTATCGACGATTCCAATCGAAATTGGCGATAATGTTTCATTTGAAATAATATCTGCGAAAGCGAAATAGAAGAATGTTCCTAGTATTAATGGGAACATTACATTCCAGAATAGCAATGTTTTATTTCTAATTAAACGCTTGAAGGTATACTTAAAGTTATGCCAAAACATTAGTCTCTAAGTTCCTTTCCAGTTAATTCCAAGAAAACGTCATTTAATGTTGGCAATTCTGAGAAGAAGCGGTTATATTTAATCCCATTTTCCTTAAGAAAATCAATTAAGGTTTGAACGTTATGTTCTCCCTTAGAATAAGTAATTGAGATGCTTCCTTTTTCATAAGTTAATTCTTTAATGTTTTCATTTGATTTCAATTTGTTTAAATCATTTTCAGAAATACTCTCTACTTCTACCACTACTTTTTCTTCAATATTAACTAACTTTTTAAGTTCTTCATTTGTACCAGAAGCAATAATTGTTCCTTTATCAATGATAATAATACGATCACAAAGTTGTTCTACCTCTTCCATATAGTGAGTAGTATAAACGATTGTCGCCCCTTGCTTGTTCAGTTCTTTAATACCCTCAAGAATGTTATTTCTACTTTGTGGATCAACAGCTACTGTTGGTTCATCTAAAAATATTAGTGAAGGTTTATGCGCGATACCACAGGCGATATTTAATCTTCTCAACAATCCCCCAGATAATTGCTTAGGTAAAAATTTCGCGAATTCGGTAATACCTACTAATTCTAACGCTTCTTGAACATGTTTTTTTCTTTTAACCTTATCCTTAATATATAAGCCACAGAAATAATCAATATTTTCTCTTACAGATAATGACTCAAATACAGCAACATCTTGAAATACGATTCCGATTTTTTCCTTAATATCATATTGGTCAGGATTCATCTCTTGTCCAAATAGTTTAATACTTCCTTTATCATATTTAAGTAATGATAGTAGGCAGTTAATCGTTGTTGATTTCCCAGATCCATTTGGTCCTAGTAATCCAAGTATTTCCCCCTCATTGACATCAAAGCTAATTCCATCTAAAGCTTTTAAATTCTTATAAGATTTTTCTAAACCATTTACCTCAATAACTTTGTTCATGTTATACCCCCATTCTTAAACTGCTATTAAGTTCTTTTATTCTTTCTTCACTAACACCTTTTTGCACCAAAATAATTCTGCCTATCTTTCCAACCATCATCATTACTTCCTTTTTTGTGCATGTCATCATTCCTGTCGCTACAAATGTAAGTAGACCATGCGTATAGATAATCGCATCCCTAATGTATTGACTTGCATCCTCTAGAGGAAGACTTAAATCCCTAGATACCATGGAAATGATTGTTTGATTGTGTAGTGATTCAATCAATGCTTCCACACCACCAAAGTAGATGTCTCTACTTTCACCCATATAAACAAACCTAAATAGGTTTGGCTTATCGAAAGCTAGATTAACATACGCTACTCCAGTTTGTGTAAATGCTTCAAAGCCATTTTGCGATGTTGGCACCAATATTCTTTGACAATAACTAAATGCATATTGAGCCACTTCTTGCCGCAACATTTCCATATTACCAAAATGCCATGATATCGGTTGTGTTGAACATCCAACCTCTTTGGCTAATGTCTTAATGTTTATCGATTGATATCCATCCCTAATTACCATCTCTAAAGCCGCCTCGAGAATTGTTTCTTTTGGGATTTGTACTGTCCTTGCCATTGCGTTTTCCTCTCTTTATATAAACTCATTTATATAACTGCGTTTATATAATACAATTTATATAATTATATGTCAATAAAAAAAAGATAATTTTTTTAAATTATCTTCCTGACGAAACTTCAATTTGAACTTTTCTATTCTTAATCTTTTTATTATTACATGTTTTAATAATTTGTTTATACGCTTTTTCTGATACATCAACAAAAGTAAATTTTCTTTTTACATCGATATGGCCAATTTCATTTTTATTACAATTTGAATTATCAACCAAGAATTTAATTATATCAGGAGCTTTTACATTATCCATTGTTCCACAAGTAAGGAAAATTCTCATTAACCCAGAATTTTTCTTTCCTTCAGATTCAAGATCTTTTGAATAATCAAAAGCTAAAGTATCCTTATATTTTGTAGTCATCATACTAGCCGCTAACGTAATCAATTCATCTTTAGACAGATGAGAGATATACCCCTTGAACGCATCAAATTCTTTACCTTGTGGGTTTAAATCAATTGAGCTTAGAATCATTTGACTCTTTCCTTCAAATATTTCTTTATTTGTAGGAATAGGTTTCTTTTCAATTTTACCTTTTGTTTCTTTTTCAATACGTTTAATCTCATAGACTTCTCTAGGAGTTACTAATGTTATTGCAACTCCAGTTTTGTTAGCACGTCCAGTACGACCAATCCTATGAATATAGCTTTCTGTATCTTGAGGTAAATCATAGTTAATTATATGAGAAATATTATCAACATCAATTCCCCTTGCTGCAACATCTGTTGCAATTAAATACGAAAGTTTTCCTTCTTTAAATTTTCTCAACGTATTAATTCTTTGATTTTGTGTCAAATCTCCATGCATTGGTTCAGCATTATAACCAGTATCACTTAATTCAAATACCAAGTCATCTACATTACGTTTAGTTCTACAGAACACTATCGCACTATTAATCGAAGATGCATCTAACACACGACACAACGTTTCTAATTTATTCTTTGGCTTAGTTTCATAATAAAACTGTTCTACAGTAACAGCAGTTTTTGATTTCTCAATGATTTGAACATGTTTTGCATCATCTTTCATATACTTAACAGCAATATCCTTAATACGTTTTGGCATAGTTGCTGAAAACAACATTGTTTGTTTGTCGTCAGATGTATGTTTCAAGATTTCTTCGATGTCTTCAATAAATCCCATGTTCAACATTTCATCTGCTTCATCTAATACTAGAAATTCAATATTTTTAATTCTTAGCGCTTTTCTACGCATCAAATCCATTACACGTCCAGGTGTTCCAACTACAATATCAACACCTTTTTTTAACTTAGAAATTTGCTTTTCAATTTCTTGACCGCCATACACTACCGCAATTTTAAGATTGCTGAATTTTGCAATTCTTAATAACTCATCATGAATTTGAATCGCCAACTCTCTTGTAGGCGTCAAAATCAATGATTTTGGTTCCTTCGATCCGTGTTCTATCATTGAAATCATTGGCGCTCCAAAAGCTAATGTCTTTCCAGTTCCAGTTTGGGCTTGCCCAATTGCATCATATCCATCCATTAATACCGGAATTACTTCCGCTTGTATTTTGCTAGGAGTAGTAAAGCCCATGGCTTCAATACTTTTTAATACATCTTCATTTAAATTTAATTCACTAAATAATTTATCACTCATCTTTTATCCTCTTTTTTCCAACCTTTTAAGTATACCACAATTAACATGTTGATACAAATAATTTTAAAAAGTAGGATTTTAGCCCTACTTAAAGTTTACATCAGGTATATTCGAATTATATAGACAGTATTCTTCAAAAGTCAAACCACTATCATAAATGCTAGTTGCCATTTCAACACCTACATAGCGAAGATGCCATGGCTCACTATTTATTCCTGTGATGCTCTCCTTACCAAATGGATAACGAAGAATAAATCCATATTCATGGGCATGCTTCAAAACCCAAGCATATTCTTGTGTATCACCAAAAGTGATTTTATTGCCATCAACAACACTCTGCGAAGTAACATCAACACTTAAACCAGTTTGATGCTCACTGCTTCCAGGTTTAGCAGCATACGCTGCTGCATATGCACCACCATATCTTCTAGTGTAATCATTATATATATCGACTTGATCTTGATAAGAGCGATATCCATCTCTCATCACTATTTTCAGCCCTTCTTGATCAGCATCTTGAGCCAGCTTTTCTAAAGCAGAAGCAGCAATTTGACGAAGTCTTGTATTGACTGTATCTGGATGTATTGGAATATTTACTACTGCCAAATCACTAGGAACATAACTAGAAGAATACTTAAATCCTTTCTTGATTAATAAAGTTTCTGATTCCGGATTCAATATTTCAAATTCCAATGTAGAATTATTGCTTGAAATAATTTGCGGAAAGTTTACTGCATTAACTGCATAGGCGTATGAAGATGTTTTTTCATAAGCACTTATATATTCGGCCAGTTTTGAGTACTTAAAGTATTTTATATCATTATATTTAGATACTATATCATTTGTGTATTTATTATCAATTACATATTTTATATCATCAATAGATGCTTTCTGTAGTACTACCCATACTTCATTGTCTTTATAACCAAGTTCGATTAATTTATCATATAAATCAGGGAATACTGCTTCTATGTATCCTACAACTTCTTCTGATGGTACTCCCTCATGATCAATTTGATATCTATCAAACTCATCATATAGCTCAACATCAGTAGATAGTTCAAGCCATGTTTCTATATTCTCTAGTTTTGGATATGAGATAATCTTATTCTCTTCTTCTTTAGTAAGCTTTAAAATTTGCGAAGTTTCAGAAAAATCATATCCTTTAATTAATAACCTAATACGATTATAATTCAAGTAAATTAATCCAGATGCTACGACTATAATTATTCCAGATATTATTAATGTCTTTTTCCAATTTATTCTATTAAATCCACGTCTTCTCTTTTTTGAATAACTAGAATACGCATCATAAGATCTATAATTCTTTCTTCTTCGAACCATATTACTCTCCTTTTCTTGCTTGGTCTACTTTAAACCCTTCAAATGGCGGACATACAACTGCGCTGCAATCCATTTCTAATTGTCTTAATTCACGAGGAATGAATGCTCTAATTTCTTCATCATTAAACCCAGTTTGAAATCTTCTTTCATCGATTAAAATTGGTCGTTTTAGAATTGAAGGATTTTGTTGAATGAATAAAATAAGTTCATTAACAGTCATACTCTCAATATCAATATTCCCTTCTTTTATGATTTTAGAATTTTTTGAAATAATATCATCAGTTCCATTTTCACAGCGATACAAAATTTCTTTTAATTCATCAGATCTTAGAATCGTTGAAAATATATTTTTTTCTACATAAGGGATCCCTCGTTCATCTAGCCAAGCTTTAGCTTTACGACAAGAACCACAACTTGGTGAAGTGTATAAACGTATCATAATATTCCTCCCTTTCATACATATATATTGTCTCCCATACATATAGTGTATCGGAGGTAATTACATGAAAAAAACACTTGATAAACCAATTCCATTACTTTTTCCAACTCCAGTTGTTGTTGTAAGTGGAATCAATGAAGAAGACAAGAGCTTAATCACTGTTTCATGGACAGGTATCATTAATAGTATACCACCTATGCTCTCAATTTCAATACGAAAGAACCGATATTCGCACAAGATTATTTCAAAATCGAAAGAATTTGCAGTCAATATTTTCGATGTAAACAATTTGGATATTGTTAAATATATTGGAAGAGTATCTGGTAAAGAAGTTGATAAATTCGCAGAATTAGACTTAATGTATAGTAAAGGAACTGAAACAGGAACTATTCTTTTAGATAAAGCACTAGTACAAATTGAGTGCTCAGTTGTTAATATTTTAGAACTTGGTAGCCATGATATGTTTATAGGTGAAATCAAAGCAGTTCACGTAGACAAATCATTATTGGATGAATCTGGAGCTATACACCCAGAGTATGGTGATTTTATTTCCTATGTCAATGGGAAATACTTTTTATCAAATCGAAAAATTGATTGAAATTATTCTCAATCTATCATATAATTACAATATGATTTTTAACGAAACAAAGATGACAAATTGTCATTTGAACGGGTAGTTTGTCCCTCTTTTGGGGACTTTTTATTTGAGGGGAGATATAGAAATGGATAGAATGGTTAGTGGTATTAAGCCAACAGGCAGAGTTCAACTTGGAAACTATATTGGAGCTATAAAGCCTTTTATTGGATATCAAGATGATTATGAAATGTATATTTTTATTGCAAATTTACATGCCATGACTGTTGCTGTTGAGCCAAAAGAGATTAGACAGAATACTAGAGACTTAATTGCTTTGTATCTAGCAGCTGGTTTAGATCCAGAAAAAGTTGTGTTATTTTTACAATCTGACGTGCATGCGCATTCTCAGTTAGGATGGTATATGACTTGTTTATCAGGTATGGGCGAATTATCACGAATGACACAATATAAGGATAAAACTGCCAAAGGTGAAAATATTGGGGCTGGTATTTTTGTATATCCACCACTAATGGCTGCTGATATTTTATTATATGATCCTAAATATGTCCCGGTTGGCGATGATCAAAAACAACATGTTGAGCTAACACGTGATTTAGCAGAACGCTTCAACTCAAGATACTCGGATACGTTTGTTATTCCTGAACCAGTTGTTCGCAAGGTTGGTGGACGTATTATGGATTTGCAGGATCCAACCAAAAAAATGTCTAAATCAACTGGTGATAAGGGATGTATATTTTTATTAGATGATGTTAATGTGTCAAAGAAAAAGATTATGTCTGCCGTTACTGATTCAGATACTAAAATTTGCTATGACAAGGAAAACAAGCCTGGTATTTCTAATTTATTAGAAATTTACTCATCTATTACAGGTGAGTCAATCGCCAATATTGAAAACAAATATATTGGTCAAAATTATGGTTCATTTAAAAAAGATCTTGCTGAAATTGTTGGTAGAGAACTTACAAACATTCAAACAAAATATAAAGAAATCATTTCTGGGGATACTATTGATCGTATCCTTGAAGAAGGAGCTAGAAAAGCTTCAATTTTAGCTTTTAAGAAACTAGCAAAAGTTGAAAGAAAAATGGGAATAACTATTAGAAAGTAGGTGGAAATATGAAAGTCGGATTTGATCATAATGAATATATTTCTGAGCAATCGAAATATATAAAGGAAGTCGTTAATGGGTTTGATAAACTATATATTGAATTTGGGGGCAAATTATTAAACGATCTCCATGCTAAGCGTGTATTGCCTGGTTTTGACCCTAAAGCTAAAATAAAGTTATTGCAAGAACTTAAAGAAAATGCGGAGATTATTATTTGTGTTTATGCTGGAGATATCGAAAGAAATCGAATCCGTGGGGATTATGGCATTACTTACGATCAAGATGTTTTCAGAGAAATTGATGAATTGAGAAGCTATGGGTTGAGTATTAACTCAGTTGTTATTACTAGATATAGCGATCAAGCCGCTGTAAAAGTATTTATCAATAAATTAAAACAACGAAATATTAAAACATACATACATTTCCCAACTAAAGGATATCCTACAGATGTTGACACAATTGTGAGTAGTGATGGTTATGGTAAAAATCCATACATAGAAACAACTAAGAGTATAGTAGTAGTAACTGGTCCAGGATCTGGTTCTGGTAAACTTGGCACTTGTTTATCACAGTTATACCATGAATATAAGCTTGGTAAAAAAGCTGGTTATAAAAAATTTGAAACTTTCCCTGTTTGGAACTTACCATTAAAACATCCAGTAAATGTGGCTTATGAAGCTGCAACTGTAGATATTAAAGATGTAAATATGATTGACTCATTTCATTTAGAGGCTTACAATACCATCGCCGTAAACTATAATCGCGATATTGAAATGTTCCCAGTAATAAAAAGAATTATTGAGAAGATTTCAGGAAAAGAATCTATTTATAAGTCTCCAACAGATATGGGAGTTAACCGTATTAAATCTGGTATTATTAATGAGGATATTGTTATCGAAGCTAGTAATCAAGAAATAATTAGGCGTTACATGAGAACTAAGTGTGAGTATAAAAAAGGCATTTGCGAAGATGACATTCTTGAAAGAATGCAGCTAATAATGGAAGACTCTCAACTCAAGGTTGAAGATCGCAAAGTTGTTGTTCCAGCAAGAGAATATATGCGCAAGAAGCAGCAAAACAAAACAGAAGGTCTACCAGTTATGGCAATGGAACTTCCGGATGGGACTATTATTACCGGTAAGGAATCTTCGCTAATGAAGGCTTCAGCAGCTATGGTTATTAATGCCATCAAACATATTGCAAATATTAGTGATGCTATGTATCTAATTTCACCAGTTATCTTAGAACCAATACTAAGGTTGAAAGATAAGAACTTACACCATGAAAAATCAATTTTAGACTTAGAAGAAGTATTGATTGCCCTAAGCATTAGTGCTGCCACAAATCCAATGGCACAGATAGCATTGGATCAATTACCTCTACTAGTTGATAGTCAAGCTCATTCAACTGTAATGCTAAGTGCTCATGATGAACAGGTGCTTAAAAGATTAGGAATTGATATCACTTGTGATGATGAGTTTCCATCAGTAAGATTATATTATTAATTATCAAAGGGCTATAAATAAAGATTTTAATCATTAGATGTTATGCTTTTTTTCATTTGTTTTAAGTATTATCCGATTTTTATAGCTATACTTCCTTGTTTTAGGTGTGTTAAAATATATCCTACCATTCACTTCCTTTTTTGTAATCTTACGAAATTAACCTTTTTAATTTTTGCAGTTGTCAACGAAAAGTAGACACAATTAAAAACGCAGAGAGAAGCATTGTTCAGAAATATACTGAGCAGGGTTTTTATAATCGAGTGTGTAAGCAGGTCTTTCATAGTTAAAATAGTTTATATAGAAATCTAAGAACTATTCGACAGAGTTCCAATCGTTGATTCTATAGTCACATCTTATCTCCGCTTTAACCCAACCGTTAACCGATTCGATAATTGCGTTATCTGTTGGCGTTTCTGCTCGTGACATTAAACGAATTATGTTATATTCCATACAAGCTTTGCTATAAGCTGCTGAAGAATAAACACTTCCTTGGTCCGTGTGGTAATCAATTCAGAGCTAACATTAGCTTATGAACTTAAAGAAAACTATAGTTACTTCAATTCATCTTTTACATATATGAGCGCAATAGATAAATATGATAGTTATATCGATGATTTTATAACATCAGAAATTGGTGAATATAAAAGTGTCAGTGGATATCTTATAGAATGGAGAAAAGAGATTCTTAACTCATTTATACAAGTCAGTGGTAGAAGAATATCGAATAGACCAAGTGATTCAGCACATGGTAAAATCAAAGTCATATTGAAAAAAGCTATGGAATATAAAAACTTTCCCAGACTAAGAAATAGAATCATGTATTCATTGAGTAAGGAGCTAATATAAGCAAAAACTGAAAGTGAAATAGTATAAATGTTCCGACAAAAGCGAAAGATGCTCATTCCTCTTCATTGGTTGCAATGTCTCTTTATATATATTCTTACTATCTTTGACCGCCAGTCAATTTAGAGCGTTATTTTCTTAAACCCCAGTTAATTTAGAGGTCCATTAATATACAAAAAAGGGATAAACGTTTAACGCTCACCCCTACGGTTGCCTAAGAACCAAATTATATCAATTTGCTCTCTTTTTGATTCTGATAACCCAAAAAACTTTATACCCATTTAGTTATCGACCCCTCGTTTACTAAGATTACCTCACTAATTATAAGTTTTACTTATAACATCAAATTTTTATTGAGCCATTTCATCAACTATATATCCTTTTCCCTTTAACAATTCAAGGATTCCATTTTCCCCAAACAAATGTAATACACCCACAGTGATAAAAGTCGTACCATTTTTTCCAAAGGCTTTATCAATATAATCGACCATAACTAAATTTCTATTATCAACCATATATGTGTTATATGTTACTGCTTCTTCCGATTTCTCCCTCACTTCTTCCCTGTATTCCAAAAAACTGTTCCACTCATTAATATCCTTACTATAGTATGCCTCATGAAATTTAATTGCATATGCTTCTGATTTTTTGTACTCAAGATCATTAATGATGTAGTTAGGTGTTTCTTTACTAAGCATTGTAATTAAATTTTTTTGAGAATCGATGCTTTCTATCCAATCAATCTCTTTTGACTCTGATTTAGCTTTATTATATAAATAAGAATCAATTCCATAATTACTTGAATATCCATTAGCTTCCGAAATTTCTTCACTGCATAAAGAAGAAACTGTCATCAAATTGTAATTATATAATCCAGCGTTTGATGAGAATTTATAATCTTTTAAGAGCTTATCTAATTTTTCAATTTGACTGCTAGTTAATACCTCCGCTATATTATTTAATGTCAAATAGCCAGTATCCTGAGAAGATTCAGATTGATCAAGGTCTATTTCAAATACAATTCGATCGCTTGTGCTCAAGGCATCCATCGTAACTGAATCCAATTCATTTATCTTTTTGCCATGATGATTCGAGCCAAGTAAATATACAATTTTGCCATCTCTCTCTATTTTGTAGAGAAACTTTGATACATTTGTAACCGCATTTGTATTAGTACATCCACATAATAAAATACTAGTTATTGCTATTACCAATATTTTTCTTAATACCTTCATTAACCCCACCCTTTCATTTTTAATATAATCAAAGTCAAGTTTTACCAGCGCTTTGGCGCAACGTTTATTTTGCTTAAATCCAAATTTAACATATTTGATAATTCTCTTCGTAATTCATTATCATCCAATGTTGTAGTACAGTAAAAACTTTTTTGGTCTACAATTTCAATCTTACCAAATCGTTCAAATTCCAATTTCTGGGTTTCATCTATAGGATTTTTTAATTTTATATTCACATAAAAATTGTACTTTCTTTTCCCATCTTGTGGTAATTCTATCCCAAATTGTTTCATTCTTTTCGATTTGCCAAAATACCAAATGCAAAAAACTCCAAGCAACATAAAACCGGCCGTTATCATGTATGGCATTAATCATCACCTCCTATACACTTATATCATATTTATAGTATATCATAAATGTATATTTTATTTGCATATTTTATTTTTATTATCCATTAAATCAAATAATCTTTCAAATTTTAAATATTCATTCTGCTCCCAATATTTCGCTTCAAAATTTTTTGCCGTATTGTTATTTATTAAACTTGATCGATATATATCAGCAAATTGCCGAAATATATTTTCTCTAAATTGATTTGGCTTAATACATTCTTTAAAATTTTTTATCCGTTGAAGTCTGTTAACTAAAATATCAATATTAATTAAAGTTTCATTTCTCCCCATTGTTCTTGCCTCTCCAATTGCACCGATGACGTCTAACCCGTAGTAACAAGAAATATCATACATATATTTTAATGCTTCCGATACGCCACTATTGCTAGAGGCAGTTACAATAATTGCATATTTCCCTAACAAAGGCATCAGATGAGTCCAATAAGCTATTCTGTCCAAAAATGACTTCATTTCACCAGAAATAAAATTTATATATACAGGTGTCCCAAAGATTATGATGTCTGCCTCTAGTAATTTTTCTTGCAACATTGTCATATCATCATCTTGTATGCAAAAACCATTATAAAAGCAATTATTACATCCTTGGCATACGCTAACATTTAGTAATTCATGATTTATATAATCTATATCTAAATTTTCAGACCCAAATTGTTCATTTATTCTTTCTAAAACTTCATTAATTATTTCTTTTGTCCTACTGTTCTTATTTCTACTAAAGCATAGAACACATATTTTAATTTTACCACACATATAATTAACTCAAATTTCTTAAGAAACTTTCGAATTGTTTATAAATATTATGATTTTTCTTAATTTCATCAGAATAAATGCGAAGTTTTTCTTTTATTTTAATAGATGTAGTTAAATCATTTAAAACTTCTCTAAAATCTATAGGTTCATTTTGATGCTTATATGAACTGAAGCCTATTCCTAAATCCTCCACAATTAAAGAGTTTAAACGCTGTTCACTTGTCAAAGGATTAATCAATAACGGAACCTCAAAAAAAATTGATTCAACAATGCTATTATGTCCCCCACTTGAAATAAATAATGAAGCTTTACTTAATATATATTTTTGTGGAGCATGCTTAATAATCATTATATTTTCTATTTTTTGATCTTCCAAATAATTATTTAACTCATCAAAGTAATCTTTGCAAGAAATTACAATTTTAGCCTTTGTTTTAGAGAAACCATTAATGTAAGTTTTATAGTAATCAATAGAATTAGATATTATTGATCCTGTTGCAATATATACTATAGTATTATTTTTCCCTATAAAACTTTTTAAACTATTTTCTACATCACTCTCTATTTTGAACTGGTCAATTATTGGTTCAGCTATTAAATACCTCCTATTTTTATCCAAAGAAGAACTTGGTTGTAAAAAAGATGTAGAAAATATAATAGTGTTATAATTCATTGGATCAAATTGATGCATTGTGTTCAGTGGAATGCTTCCATGCCTTTTTGCAGTTGCAATGTTTGCTTCTTCTAACTTTTTCCTAAAAAATCTGAAATACTCGATGTCAAACAAGTTATCAAAACGCTTATAATTCATTAAAGCCCCATAATATTCCAATGGATTAGTTTCAAAAAACTTTTCAGAATAGAGATTATTGGTAATATATCCAATCACTGGAATATCTAGATCAGCAGTAGATAGATAACCGATTCGATCAGCTGAATCCCTAAAAATCATTTCCGGAGAGATGGCTAATATTCTTTGTTTCATATTCATAATCATTTGATTATGGATATTATATAAATGATCTGCATCATTGGTAACAAAATAATCAAAGCCCTTAACATACTCACCACATTGCCATAATTTTGAAACTTCATTTAAATAAGATTGATTAGCTTTTTCATTTAATGTTAAAAATGTTTTATCTTCATATTCCTCAAAACTCAATCCCATTTTTTCAATTAAAAACTTATTTTCTACACTACTAAAACAATACACTTTGTAATCTTTCTTTAATAAATATTCAGATAATTGTTTTAAAGGCGTGATATGACTTTTAGGCGTAGACGCAAATATAATAACATTGTTCATTATTGACTCACTCCATATCACCAGATTGATTCTTATATAGCATATAATATTCCCCCTTTTGCTCTATTAAGCTTTCATGTGTTCCCGTCTCAATTAATGCACCTTTTTTTAACACTAAAATATTACCAACTAATTTTGTATTTGCATAGCCATGTGTGGTAAATATTACCATCTTATCTCTAATATCATTAAAAATATTTTGAAAAACTTTTCTTGAAGAATTTGGATCCAAAGAAGCAGTAGGTTCATCAAATATAAAAACCTCTGCATTTCTAAATACTCCCCTAGCAATAGCTAATTTTTGCCATTGTCCTCCAGATAATTGAATTCCATTCCCAAACCAATTTCCTAATTGTTGCCTGTACCTCTCCCCAAATTTATCAATAAAATCATTTATATTTGCAAACTGCGCTGCATATTCAACACGTTTTTCATTTTGCTCCGATAGTATATCTCCAAATGAAATATTCGAATATATATCAAACTCGTATTTATTGTAATCTTGGAAAACTACTGATAACAGTCTCTTATATTCTTCATAAGAAATTTCCTTTATATTAATGCCATTAATTAAAATATCGCCTTCATATACTGTATACAATCCAATCAATAGTTTTATTAGAGTTGTTTTCCCAGATCCATTTTCTCCAACGATATTATAAGTATCAGAAGTAATAAATTTATATGAAAAATTTTTAAGAGAATGATGCTCAGACTTAGGATACTTAAATGAAACATTTTTGAACTCTATACTATGAATAAATGAAATCTGCTTTTCTAAATGCATTTTTTGCTTTTTTTCCTTTCTATCTATAAAATCAAAAAAATCTAATATATTTTTACTATATAATGCATCTGTGTATAATGAAAAGCAGGAAAGAGTAATGTTGTTTATAGATACTTCTATTCTTGAAGCTGTATTAATGTAAGTCAGAAAAGTTCCAATTAATAATTTACCAATAATTGTTTTATATATTGAATAAGAGATAATTGCAAATGTAAAAATTAAATTGCTCATTTGATAGAATAAATTAAAATAAAATTTTCTTTTCAAAAAAATACTATTTTCTTTAAATATTTTATGCTTAATTAGTTTAAATTTCTCTAAAAAATACTTTGTTAGACCCAGGTTCTTCACTTCTTTAACATATATATCTTTTATCAATAGATGCGATAGATACCATGACTTTCTTTCCTCACTTGCCCTTTTATAAACAGCTTGATATTCCAGTTGATTAATTTTAGCAAAATATTTAAACGATAAGATTGGAAGAATAGCAAACCCAATAATAAGGAATAAACTCAAATGTGAAATTATAATCATCAAACAAATAAGATTAACTATACTAGTCAGTAATGTCGAAAGATTTTTAATTATTGAAATAAATCTTACCCCTATCTGTTGTTCTGCGCGTGACAACATATCATAGACATCAGAATTTTCAAAATCTATATATTCAAGGTTAGTGCACTTCTCTTGAAATAATACATTCATTTCATCCATTAAGTAATCACTATATAAAAGCAAAATATAATTAATGTACGATTGAGCCCAGGAATTAATAAATCTAACAAACATATACATAAGTAATATATATATTGTAGATTTTAACTGCTCATTCCCACCTTGCAATGAATTTATTAATTTTTCTGTTAGTAGAATACTAATAACTGGAAAAATAGCAGTTGCTAGTGAAACAGCAATGATTTTTACTATATATTTTTTATCTAATTTCCATAACAGTAGCGTGCTCCTTTTAATTATTAAATAATTTGAATAAAAGTTTTTTTTCATACCTCTATCCTCACCTACTATATCTTTTAGAATTAAATTTAATAAATAAAATTTTTCGCAAATATGCATTAGATAAATTTTCCAATCTCCTATCAATTCCAATCAACCTATTGAAATGCATATGAAGTATGCTTATCAGAATATCTCTTTTAGAATTAAATGATTGCATTGTATTACATACATTTTTCCAATATAAATATGCTGCCCTATTTCTTTCATCCATTATTATTTGGATATTTAAAGTTTCTTGATTGTCACGCATGTTCAAAAGATCTGTATTTACCATTTGTTGTAAATTTGGCAATCCATCTAATTTTCTAAATACATCGTTTTCACTTTTTGTCAGCCTAAAATTATCTAAATATTTTAAAACATCTTCAAGGCTTATTTCCATAGCTAATAGAATATGATAGGCTGAGATAATATATAGCTCAATCAGTTTTTGCGTATTATTTCTAATACTTTTATTTTTTAATAAGTTCATTGTTACAGTACTATCAACAGAAAACAGCTTTTCAGCTAATTCAATATTTCCATATGATCCATATCGATCTGATTCTTGGTTATATGTATCAAATATAACATTATTAATCTTAGATTCATTCCATAGCTTATTGCAAAGTTTAATAATTATATCTAAACATTCATTAATTTTTTCTACCTTAAAATCAATACGTATTCTAAGATGATCTTTTGGATCCATATACCTAATATAAAACATTGAATTAATTAAGTCAGATTGATAAAGCATATTGTTAAGTTCTATTAACTCATTTATTATTATTTTTTCTAAACTAGATTTTTCCGCATAAATTTTAAAATAAATCCACTTAGTGAATGGGATATATGAATTTTCATGTTGTTTTTCAAAATCATAATAATTTTCAACAATATCTGTTACTTTATTATCACAACATCGTTGAACTTGCTGATTAAATGTAAATACAAACTCGTTGCAATAAACCTCCCCATCTTGATTTTTTATTAGTCCCTCCTCATTATTTAATAAGCTTTCAAACAGAATAAGCTTTGGGTTCTTTTTTAATGATTCATTTAAAATTATTAAGTGTCTATTATTATTAAGATTAATAGTTAATTTCATATCTTGCTCACCAAATACTATAATATCTGGTATGTGATTCTGCTCTTTAAATTTTTTAAATTCAGCAGAAAACAATTTAAAATCATTTAGCTTATCTTTACTTAATAGAATATCGGGACACTTCCAACCTTGTGGGAAAAGCATAATATTATTAAATACTATTCTTGGATTTCCACTAGGTAAATTACTTATTATGTGATTCAATTCTTTTATCACAGCCCCAATATCTGGTCTCTGATTAGTTACTAATTCAATGATTGGTCTCAAGTCTCGAGGACAAAAATGCTGATTATAAGCATTTGAAATAGTAAAATTCAACTTTTTACCATGCTTTTTAGATACAAACTCTAATTTGTTTTCATGACTAATATAAACATAGACATCATCAATATCTATATGATTGCTATAATTCGCATAATCATTAAATCCATAATTCAAAATGTGTTGTGTGTATGGTTTTGCTATCTGTATATTTGCATGTTTTGCATTGAATGATGGATAAACTATATCTACATCTAAATCTTCTTTTTCTCCTCGCTCCGTATCCACCGATGTATCAGTAAATAAATATCTAAATCTCCCGCTAATTGACCCAATTCCTCCATAACTCATAGTTTGGCTAACAAAATATTTTGGAGTTTTTTCATTATTCAAAAAGCTAATTACTAACTCTATTTTATCTTTAGAAATTCTATTGGAATGTATTTTTTCACTAAACATTCCTGCAATATTTATCTCATTATCATATTTACTTTCTAGGATTGCTCTTAAAAAAGTTAATGTGAATTGATCTTTAAACCTTAATGAATTTGTCTTATCAATTTTCGGACTACCTATACCCCTATCAGGATCTATCACGTCTAGATATTTCACAGCAGTATTCCCATATGCCTCTTGAAATTTAATTATATAATCACTATATGTTTCTTCATAAGCCCAAGAGTATAGATAATCGCAAAACTCCTCTAATTCCACTACCAGTTCTTTATTTAACTTAAACTGTTCTTTTTTATACATATCTGCAACTAAATAATTTTCACTTTCGCATATTTCCTTCATTTTCATACGCATATTTGATAAAAATTCAATATTGTTTGATACAATCTCTGAATTACATTTAATTAAATTTTCCTCAATAGTTCGCAAGAATATTGTTAAGTTATCTTCATAATCATATTCTTTTATAATCGCGTTTAATCGCCCCAATTGATTTGTTACAGTTAATGGAGCTCTTAGATTGCTAACAATGTATTCACCATCAATGAGTTGAAATATGAAATTCATTAAATAATCTTCAGGTATTTGCGTATATTTGGTCATCAGAATTTTTATAACCTCCTCGATAGAAGAATATCCATTTTGTAAAATCTCTAAAATAAGTTCCACTGCTTTAGTGTTATTAATTATTGTTTTATCATTTAAAAGTCTATTAGTTTGGTTATAAAATGATTTCCATTTATTCTCAATAGTGTAAGTATTGTATTTAAGAGTGTTATTTGTCTTAACTTTTAATTTTCTCCCAATATTCTTTTCTAATAAAACTATAACTCTGGATAGCCATGACATATCTGGTCTTATAAATTTATCAAACTGTTCATCTAGTAATAAGAAATTTTCATTAGATAATTCACCTTTAATTACAGCAGAATTAAGTCCAAATGGAGTGCACCTTGTAGATGCTCTAATCATATATTTTAAACAAGAATTATAAACTTTTTCATTTTTCAGCCCGTTAGTCTGAAGCGCTTCATACAAATCGTACGATGAAAACCATAAACTACTTAAAAAATTTTTTTTATTTATTAAGTCCAAAAATTCAATATCTTCCTTTTCCGAATTTCTAGAGAAAACATTAAATGACAAAAATGGCACTCTAACTAAAAAATCCTTTTCACACTTATATACCATTGTACAATTCAGTTATTAATATTTATATAATAACTTTCCCCTTTCATTGATATTGAAATATATAGAAAGTAAATAACTTGGATTACTTATAATTCCAATTAGTCACTCTTATACTAATTTATATTTTAGCATGTTCAATAAGTTTTTTAAACATAAAATTGTAAGCGATATCAAAATCATGTGTAAGTTTACAATAGATGTGAAACAAAAATTAAATATAAACAAAAAGTGATCCAAGTACTATAATTAGTTTACCACAACAATCATAGAAAGGACTTGAATCACCATGATTATTATAAACGATAACCCAACTATAAATCA
>JAVBUP010000076.1:0-37000 GCA_031555175.1 Coprobacillaceae bacterium | reverse complement strand
TCAAGTAGAACAACAATATTTAGATGATATATCTAATCAAATTAATTCAATGCCTAGAAAACTATTTGACTTTGAATCTGCTTATGATATAGAATTTAATAAATTAAATAATGGTGCGGTTGAGATTTGAATAAAGAAAATGATCAATTAACAATTGATCATTTTTTCTTGATTTATTCAATATATTTAACAGATAACTATTGAAAAAATAATCGCTTTATGATAATATAGTACGGCGAGTAAAACAATTTACTCTCTGCTCATACAGAAGGTATGGGCCAAAGACCATAGGGAGGTGCCAAAATGAATAAATACGAAATCATGTTCATTCTACGCCCAGACTTAGAAGAAGCAGTTAGAAATGAAACTGTCGAAGCATTAAAAGCGATTTTAACAGCTAACGATGGAAGCATTGATAATGTGACTGAGTGGGGATTAAGAGAATTAGCTTATGAAATCAAAGATTTAAACAAAGGGTACTATTTAATTTTAGATGTAACTACTTCAGTAGATAACATCAATGAATTTGATCGTATCTCAAAAATCAACAACAACGTATTACGTCACTTAGTAATTCGTAAAGGAGAATAGTATCATGTTAAACAGAGTTGTACTTGTAGGTAGAATGGTGAGAGATCCAGAACTTAGAAGGACTCCTAACGGAGCTGCAGTTGTATCATTTACATTAGCGTTAAATCGTCCTTTTACTTCACAAAGTGGAGAAAAAGAAACAGACTTTTTTAACTGTGTAGTTTGGAATAAACCGGCAGAAAACGTTGCAAAATACTGTTCAAAAGGTTCATTGGTTGGAGTTGATGGACAATTACGTTCTCGTCAATATGAAAATCAAAATGGACAAAAAGTTAATGTTGTGGAAGTTGTAGCAAACTCAGTTCAATTCTTAGAAACAAAAGGTGCAAGAGAAAATGCTAATAACAACTCTTATGAACCAAGTTATCAAAGTGGACCAAGTTATAACAACAATAACAACAATACAACAACTAAAAAAGAAGAATATGATTCACCATATAATGCATTTGACATTATAGATGATGATATCGAATTTTAATAAGAAAGGAAGATAAATCATGGCTTTCAAGAAACAAAGAATGGGAAGAAAGAAAGTATGTTATTTCACTAAAAATAAAATCACATACATCGATTATAAAGACGTTGAATTATTAAAACGTTTTATCTCTGGTAATGGTAAAATCATTCCTAGACGTGTAACTGGTACAAGTGCTAAATATCAAAGAATGTTAGCTACTGCAATTAAACGTGCTAGACAAATGGCTTTATTACCATTCGTAGCAGAAAATTAAAAATGAGAGGCTGTAACTACTTAATTTAAGTATTACAGCCTTTTTTATATCGTTAGATAGTTTCATAATTATATAGTAAGTTTGATATCAAGTATAGACTTGTAATACAAAAACATCAATGATATAATTTGGTTATATGCTAAGATGCATGAGGAAAGGGAAAAAGATGAGAAATAAACTACTGTATACAATTTGTTCTATGGCTTTAGGGATTATACTTGGAATTATGATTGGCATTAGTTCTCAACCAGATTCAGACCTCTTTATAAGAGGAACATATGTATTGACTGATAATGGAGTTAAGAATACACTTTCATGGGTAAGTATAAGCGATGCTACAAAAGAATATTATTTCATTGATCAAATGGAAACAATTTATGGGTTTAAAACAACTAGAGGTACTTATGAAGAGTTAGATGATGGAGTACTTGTTTTGCAGTCTGGAGAGTTTGATGGGTATTTATTTATTATCTCTGATGAGCAGGCAAAGTTAGTTTGTTTAGAAGACAGCCCACATTCTAAAGTGTTATTAGAAAAAACTAGTCATTTATTTATGATAGAGGGCGAAAGCGAGTAGTTATTGTGACTGCATTAACTTTATATTAAAAACAAAGCTCAAATAGAGCTTTTTATTTTGACAATATTATGAAAGTAGATTATTATATCATTGTTAGGTGGTAAAAATATGCAAAAAATAGGAATAAAAAACATCATTTTATTGATGATATGGGGTATATCGTTATATATTATAAGGAGTATGAATATATTTTCGTTTTTAAATAATGCTTTATTGGAATCGATTTTATATTTGATTTTATTTTTAGCTGCAGCATGGTATATAGGTGCCATCATATCAACCAGAAAAGAAATTAAAGCAGGGAAAATAAACCCCTATGCAAAGAAGAAAAAATAGTAAAACAAAGAGATGATAAAAGTAAAATAGGGGGCTAATTATTCGTAATGGATATTAGCCTTTGTTATTTATGACAAATTATAAAAGGAGTTAAACAAATGAAAACAAGGAAACTTGTAGAAGGAGCAATAATAGCAGCGATATATGCGGTGTTCTTAGTGATTAACTTATATACTGCGGGAGTATTAGAATATATGATTTATTTAGTCATGCCTATACCATTTGTAGTATATGGCTATAAGTATGGGTGGAAATATAATTTGATGTTAGTTTTTACTACATCAGTTATTACGATATTTGTTTCCCTTCCAACAACATTGATATATATGATAACGGCCAATGCGGTTGGATTAGCTATTGGCCATGGATTAAATAAAGGGTGGAGTACTAGGAATATCTTCTTAGCTATAATAGTGATCTGTGGGATATTCAATATTTTAACAATGACTATATTTAGTGCATTGTTTGATATAGATTTATTAAGGGACGCTAAAGAAATATATAATTTATGTAGTGAGTTGTTAGCATCAATCAATATAAATATAAATGTAAGTTTAGATCAGATTGTTACATTGATGATACCAATTTCAATTTTAACAATATTAATGGAATCATATTTTATGATGTTTGTGTCATTATTATTTGCGAATAGGATTGGGCTTAAGGTTACCATGAAATTTAACATATTCTATTTAAGGCTTCCAAAGTGGGTAGCATTCATAGCAATATTATGCATAATTTATGCACCATTTACGCAAATGGATTTAAGTATTACGTCAATATTATTTCAGTTTGTTTACTATTCTGGGTTAATAGCGCTAATAGTTGAAGGCATAATTGCTATTAGTTTTGTCTCAATAGTAAAAGGTCATCGATGGTTGCCAATGCTTGTAGCGATAACGGCATTTATTCCATTTGTTAACTATTTCCATTGCATATGCGGAATAATTGATATATTTAGTGATTTTAGGACGAAATTATTGTATAATAATAGAACTTATTAGTAGAGTAAAAGGAGGTAAGCAATGACAGTTAAAATAGGTAAATTTATGAAATACTTATTAGCAGCAGCAGCTGTAGAGATTGGGATATTTATAAGTTTATATATCACATTACAAGAAGACCATTTTTTATGGTTGTTTGTGTATGCATTAATTAAGGATTTGATAATTGTAATTGTGTTCTTTCTTTATCGAAGAGCAAAAGAAAATGATGTATTAAGTATTTCACGAGTACTTGGTAGCGATGCAAAAAATGCGTTAGTATTTGGAGAAGTTGGGATTATTATTTATGATGAAGCATTGAACATTACTTGGGCAAGTGATTTATTTACTGAACAAAATATGGATTTAATTGGTAAAAGATTGGATTTATGGAAACCAAGTTTAATGAAAACATTTGATAATGATGAAATCATAGATATTGAGATTGATGGTCAAACATATGATGTTTTTAATAATATGGAAACAAATTGTATTTATTTCAAGAATGTTACATTATATAAGAAAGCCTATAATCTATATTTGAGAGAAAAGCCAGTAATTGGATTTATAAATATTGATAACTACGAAGAATCTGTCACTAATGCTGATGACCATACGGCTGCTTTAATCCAGGCCAGTGTTAGACAAACTATTTCTGACTGGGGTAAAGAGAATGGGATTATTTTAAGGAGATATCGTTCAGACAGTTATGTAGTAATAATGACTGAAGAGAAGTATGATAGAATATTACAAGGTAAGTTTAGTCTGTTAAACAAAGTTAAAGAAGAAGCCAAAGAACTTGATTCTTTATTAACTATTAGTATGGGCATAGGGAGAAATTGCCAGGATCTTAGAGAATTAGAAGAACTAGCTACTTCATCATTAACATTAGCTTTATCTCGTGGAGGAGATCAAGTTGTTGTAAAAGCTGAGGGTGAAGCAGTGAGATTCTATGGTGGTAATAGCGAAGCGTATGAAAAGAATAATCGTGTGCGTAGCCGTATCATTGCCAAATCATTATCTGGATTAATTAAGGGAAGTAGCAATGTTGTGATAATGGGACATCAAGAATCAGATTTTGACTCATTAGGGGCGTCAGTTGGTATGTTTAGGTTTGTACAAGGGTATGATAAACCAGTTAATATAGTAATCGATTTAGATAGTATTGAAGAAAAGACTAGACTTGGAATTGATGAGTTATTAAGTGAAGAAACATATAAAGATATATTTATTACTACAGCTAAGGCTGAAGATATTACTAAGACCAGTACACTAGTTATTTTAGTTGATCATCATCGCCCATCGATGACTATTGCAAAGAATGTTTTGAAACAAACAAAAAATATTGTAGTGGTTGATCATCATCGCCGTGGTGAAGAGTTCTGTGAAAATACCATTTTAACATATTTAGAACCAGTCGCATCATCGACAGTAGAATTAGTAATAGAGTTATTAGGGTATCATGATATTAAGATGAAATTATCTGAAAAAGAGGCTACTATCATGTACACTGGTATGCTAGTTGATACTAATTACTTTAAGAATAAAGTTGGTGTAAGAACATTTAATTCAGCCAGTGTATTAAAATCAAAGAATGCTAATATCAAAAAGGCATATGAATACTTAGAAGAGGGTTATGATTATATCGTTACTCAAGCTAAGATTATGCAGACGGTTGAGAGAGTTACTGATGATATTGTAGTTGCTTATGCGCCAAAAGATGTAAAAGTAACAAGAGCTGTTTTATCTAAAGTAGCAAATGAAATTGTTGAAATTAGCGAAATGGAAGCTGCCTTCTTACTTGGAGAAGTAGAAAGCAATACGATAGCTATTAGTGCTAGATCTAAAGGAAATATTAATATCCAAATTATGATGGAAGAACTTGGTGGTGGAGGACATTTTACCGCTGCTGGAACGCAGATTGAAGGAAAACCACTGGAAGAGTGTATTGAAATAGTTAAAAATTTAGTTGCAAAACATTTAAAGGATGGTGAATAGAATGAAAGTTATTTTATTACAAGATGTAAAAAATGTTGGTAAAAAAGGTAATATTGTAAACGTAGCAGATGGTTATGGACAAAATTTTTTGATTAAGAATAAGTTAGCTGTTATGGCGACTGAAAGAGGAAAACAAATTCTAGACCAACAAAAACTAGATGAACAATTAAAACAACAAGAGATGAAAGCAAAAGCAGAGGATCTTAAAAAAGTAATTGATAATTTAACTGTTACTTTTGAAGTTAAAGCTGGAGATCAGGGAAGAGTATTTGGCGGTGTATCAACCAAGCAAATAGCAGAAGAACTTGAAAAGAAGCATAGTATTAAAATTGATAAAAAGAAAATTTTAAATCGTGATGCAATACATACATTGGGAACAACCAATGTATCAATAGAACTATATAAAGGTGTCGTAGCAGTATTAAAAGTAAAAGTAGTTGAAAAGTAAAAGGGGGAATAATTATGGCAAATCGTGAACCTCAAAGTATTGAGGCAGAACAATCTTTATTAGGATCATTATTGATTAGTAAAGATGCCTGTTTAGAGGTTATTGGTAAAATTGTTCCTGATGATTTCTATCGTGATAGTCACAAGTTAATATATAATGCAATTGTGGCAGTATTTAATCAAGATATATCAGTAGATATCACAACTGTGACAACTTACTTAAATGATACTAATGATTTAAGTAAAGCTGGAGGAGTAGAATATTTATTAACGCTAACTGATAGTGTTGGAAGTACAGCTCATGTTAGGCATTATCTAGGTATAGTAGAAGATAAGTCACTGTTAAGAAAACTAAGGAGAGAAGCTAACAATATAATTGAAGGTATCTCTGATGACATGGAAAATGTTGGAGAGTTTATTCAGACAGTTGAAAAAGAAGTGCTAGAAGTAACTCGTAATCGTAGCGCTGGTGAAATGAAAGATATCAATACAGCGATTGGTACATTTCATGAGCGTATTGAGTTAATTCAAAAAAATGGTGGGAAACTGGTTGGGTTATCAACAACATTCCCAGATTTAGATAAGGTCACATCAGGATTTCAACGCGGAGATTTAATTATTCTTGGTGCTCGCCCCTCAGTTGGGAAAACTGCTTTGGCACTAAATTTTGCACAACGAGTGTCTGCTGTTTCGCCAGGGGCAGTAGCGGTGTTTTCATTAGAAATGCCTGCTGAGCAACTTGTACAGCGTATGATTTGTTCGATTGGTAGATTAGATTCATATAAGGTAAGAAATGGAGCGATTCTAAGTGAGTCGCCAGATAAATATTATGCAGCCGCAGGGCTATTAGCGAAATGTAAATTGTACATAGATGATTCAGCGGGAGTCAGGGTGGCTGAGATTGCAAGTAAGTGTCGCCGTTTGAAAAGAGAAAAAGGACTGTCACTAATATTAATTGACTATTTGCAGTTAATATCTGGATCTTCTTCTGGACGAGAAAATCGCCAACAAGAAGTATCAGAAATATCAAGGCAATTAAAGCAATTAGCCCGTGAGCTAGATGTACCGATTATTGCTTTATCACAATTATCACGTAGTGTTGAGCAGCGAGAAGACAAGCGCCCAAATCTGTCAGATTTGCGTGAATCAGGAGCGATTGAACAAGATGCTGATATTGTTGCGTTCTTGCATCGCCCGGCATATTACGATAAAAATGCAGATAAATCAGCGCCAGTAGAGACATTAGAAATACATGTTGCAAAAAACAGAAATGGGCAATTAGGTCAGGTAGATTTAGCGTTTGAAAAGGCGTGCAATAACTTCACAAGTATTCAAAAAGATAGGGATTTAAGATAAAGGATAACCTTGGTTATTCTTTTTTAAGGAGAATAGAAATGGCAAAGAAAAATTCAAGAAATAAAGCAGCTTCATTCATCATTGTTATATTAGTATTAGCTATGGTTGTACCATTAATAGCAGCATTGGCGTATTCGTTATAGTATGAAAGATTACTTAACAAGAGGACTAGCCTTAAATAACAATGTTAGAATTTTCGCCTGTGACACAACAGAAATGGCAAATGAAGCTCAAAGACGTCACGACCTATGGCCAACAGCAAGTGCAGCTTTAGGGAGAACAATGTCAGCTACCGCTATGATAGGTGGCATGAATAAGAATAAAGAAAAAGTAACGATTACGATTAATGGTGGCGGACCAATCGGGACAATTATGACGCAAACCAAAAGCGATGGGGTAGTTCGTGGATTTGTTGGTCAACCACATACTCAATATGAATATCATGACCGTAAAAAACTTGCAGTTGGAATAGCGGTTGGAAATGAAGGGTACTTAAGAGTAACTAGAGATATGGGGCTTAAGGAACAATTTACTGGTGAAGTAGCTTTGCAAACTGGTGAAATTGCAGAAGACTTCGCTTATTATTTTGCAGCAAGTGAACAAGTCCCTTCGGTAGTGTCATTAGGCGTATTAGTTAATGATGACAACACAATAATTGTCTCTGGTGGATTTATTATTCAATTACTGCCTAGTGCTACAGAAGAAGATATTACTTATCTGGAATCAAAAATGGCAACTTTCCCACCAATATCAAGTTTATTGGCAGAAAAGAAGACTATGGATGAGATAATAAGAATGATTTTTGATGATTATGTTATATTAGATACATCATCTTTATCATTTGGTTGTGAGTGTAGTAAAGAAAAAATGGCAGGAGCTTTAATGACTTTGCCAAATAGTGATTTGAGTGAAATGATTAATGAAGATCATGGATGTGAAATTACATGCCAATTCTGTGGAGAGGCATATCAATTTAGTGAGGATGAACTTCAAAATATTATTGATAGTAAATAGAAAAGCTTATTATGTTTCCATAATAAGCTGGGAATATTGATAACAGGGTTTCCATTTTCAGGGGGAGGAATAGAAATTTGTTATCTATAAATATTGTTTCCCTCAAACAATTATTTATACATAAAATTTGAAATTTTGGTGGTGGAGCATAATGTGGAAAATAAGAGATGTAGAAATACCAAATCGAATAGTATTAGCTCCATTAGCTGGGGTTAGCAATATAGCTTATCGTTCAATTATGAAAGAGTTTGGGGTAGGATTAGTCTACTCAGAAATGATATCTGATAAAGGGATATTGCATGGTAATCAGAAAACGCTGGATATGTTACATATAGAAGAATATGAACATCCAATTTCTATTCAAGTATTTGGTGGGGATAAAGAAAGTATTGTTGCAGCAGCAAAATACGTTGATGAAAATTCTAATTGCGATATTATTGATATCAATATGGGATGTCCTGTCCATAAAGTATTAAAAGCTGAAGCTGGGAGCAAACTAATGTTATATCCTGACAAAGTATATGACATTGTAAAAAGTACTGTTGAGGCAGTTTCAAAGCCAGTAACTGTAAAAATTAGAACTGGATTTGATAAAGACAATATAAATTGTGTTGAAATAGCTAAACTAATTGAAAAAGCTGGAGCTAGTGCGATTGCTATACATGGTAGAACAAGAAGTCAAATGTATGAAGGAAAAGCTGATTGGAGCTGGATTAAGAAAGTGAAAGAGGCAGTTAGTATTCCCGTTATTGGTAATGGGGATGTTAAGACAATTGAAGATGCTAAATACATGCTGGATGTAATTGGGTGTGATGCAGTAATGATTGGGCGCGCAGCTTTTGGCAATCCATGGATAATCAAGCAAATGGTAGATTATATAGAATATGGAATTATTAGTGATGATCCTACATATGAAGATCGTATATCTCAATGTATAAATCATGCTAAACGTTTAATGGATTTATATCCTCGTGAAAGTATTGCTATTAAAGAAATGCGTGGCCATGCGCCATGGTATCTAAAGGGCTTGCGCGGTAGTAGTAGCGTCAAGAATGCACTCACTAAATGTAATACTTTTAATGAGATGGTAGAAATATTGGAAGAATATAGATTAACCTTGAAAGAAGGAATGTAAATGATTTTAATAAGAATAAAGGCAGAAATATTAAATCATATATTTATTTATAGTGCTGCAGTGGTTGGATTAGTAAGAAATATATATGTTGGATTGTCTAATACAACTGATGGGTGGTATGATTTAACTTCTGCGTTCTATTTGATGGCTATGTTTTTTATTGGTTTGATAGTAAATTTCATTTTTAACTCATATCGCATTATCAAAAACAAGGGATTAATCGGAGATAATTTAGCTAGCTTAACTATTAACTATAGAAAAGATACAATTAATATCAGAGTTACTAGAGATTTAATTGGGATGACTTATGCTATGATGGTATCATTCTTAATTTGCTTATGGATATCAAGAGCGATTATGGGGATAAGTGATGGCTCAGCCATCAGCATAGTTATGCTATTTGGCTATATTCCCTTCATTGTTTCATCTGGGAATAATAGTTTACTAGATTGGGTGTTTAAGAGTAAAATCACACACGAGTAAAATCGTGTTTTTTGATACGAAATATATTGACCGCTTTGGTCAATATAGATATAATATTTGTGCAAAGGAGTGATAGTATTGGCAGATCAATTTAGTAAATTGAGTGTTGAGAAACAAAAGAGGATAATAAACGCTGCATTAAAAGAGTTTAGTTTAAAAGGATATAGAGATGCATCTACTAATGAAATAGTGAAAGAAGCTAATATATCTAAAGGAAGTTTGTTTCATTATTTTGTAGATAAGAAGTCTTTATATATGTATTTATATGATTATAGTATTAATGAATTTATGTCTGAATTTACTTCTGTTGTGAACTATGAGGATAAAGATTATTTAAATAGGTTGTATAGTGCATTTGTCTTAAAAATAAATATGATAAAGAAGCATCCTGATTTATTTGATTTCTTATTAAAAGTAACGCAAGAAAGTGATATAGAAATTTCAACTGATATTTTAGACAATAATATTAAAGTCGTTAAAAAAGGATTTGAAATGCTATATTCGGATTTAGATAAGTCTATGTTTAAAGAAGATTTTGAACTATCTGATGCTCTTAATTTAATAGAAAAGTCTTTTTATGGTTTAGGTATGATGGCACAAAATGAGATAAGAATGGCTGTAACTAATGATGATATTTTAGATAAATATTTTAAACAAGCAGATGAGATGTTAAAACTGTTACGTAAAGTTTTATATAAAAACCAATAGGAGGAGGAAAAAATGAATATAATAGAAATTAAGAATTTGACAAAAAGTTATGGTAAGAATCGTGGGATAGTAGATGTTGATTTGGAGGTTGTTAAGGGAGAAATATTTGGATTTATTGGACCGAATGGGGCTGGTAAATCGACAACAATTAAGACATTACTCTCATTGATTAAACCAACATCAGGTGGAGCAACAATACTAGGACAAGACTGTGCCACATTGCCAGTTGAGGTATTTAATAAAATTGGATATTTGCCATCTGAAGTATTTTATTATGATGGGATGAAGGTTGAAGAGTTATTAAAATATTCTGCAAGTTTTTATGAAAATGTTGATGAGAAATATATATATGAACTTGCAAAAGAATTAGAATTAGATCTATCAAAAAAAGTTGATGAGCTTTCATTTGGGAATAGAAAAAAGGTTGGAATAATTCAATGTTTATTGCATAAACCTGAATTAATTATATTAGATGAACCAACATCTGGATTAGACCCTTTGATACAAAAGAAATTCTTTAGTATCTTACAACAAGCAAATAAGCAAGGAACAACAATTTTCTTCTCTAGCCATGTGCTAAGTGAGGTAGAAAAATTCTGTGATAGGGTAGCGATTATTAAAGATGGTAAAATATTAAGAGTCGATACTATTTCTTCTATTAAAGAACAAGCAATTAAAAGGGTTATATTTGAAACTAAGTCTTCCCTAAATATATCAGATGAGATATTTAGTAATGTTAAGGATTTACAAAGGAAAGATAATGAAGTAAGTTTTGTATTTAATGGAAACTTAAATGACTTAGTATCAAAATTAAGTTCATTTGACTTAATAAACTTACAAATTATCGAACCAGATTTAGAAGAAATCTTTATGCATTACTATGAGGATTAATCATGAAAAATATAATTAAATTTGAATTAAAAAGAGTTACCAAATCAACCATTACTTGGACTATAGCATTAATAGCGATTGGTGGATTTTATATATCAGTTTTTCCAATGTATCATGAAAATATGAAAGAGATAAAAGAGATGTTATCACAAATGCCAGAGGCTTTATTAGCTGCCTTTGGGATGGATCCAAACATGATATTTGCTTTATCTGGTTTTTTAGGATTTGTAATAGGATTTTTAGCACTAGCGGCAGTAATCCAAGCACTTAATCTTGGTATTGTAGTGTTTTCTAGAGAAAATAAAGCTAAGGCCAATGCATTTTTATATACTAGGCCACTATCTAGAAATAGGATATATACAGCTAAACTAATTACGGTTTTGACAGCTATTGTAGCTACAAATATTGTTTTAATTCCAACCCTATATATATCGGGCTTAATGGCTTCAAGTGAGGGTGTAGAATTAAGTAGTTTCCTACTAGTAGTAGGAACAATTGGTATTATGCAACTTTGTTTTGGGTCTATTGGAATGTTAGTTGGAAGTGCTGTCACTAAGATGCGTTCAATAGTAGGAACAAGTTTAGGAATTGCTTTTGGATTCTATGGTATTGGGATGTTATACACATTTACTGGTGAAGATAAGTTTAAACTGTTATCACCATTTAAATACTTTGATTATGAAAGGATATATACTTTAGGTCATTATGAAGTACAATATTTATTTATAATAGCCGCTATAATACTAGGTTGTGTTATCGGTAGTTATGTCTTGGTTAATAGAAAGGATGTGCCAGAATGCTAAATGTATATAAACGTGAATTTAAATACTATCGAAAAAATCTTATTATCTGGTCATTAAGCATCCTGGTTTTTATGTTTGTATGTATAGGTAAATATGAAGGATTACAATCATCAGAAGCAACTATAATGGATATGTTTGATAAATTCCCAAAAATATTCTTAGCAGTATTTGGAATGGTTGACCTAGATATAACGAAATTAAGTGGCTATTATGGAATAATATTCTTCTACCTAATCATAATGGGTGCAGTCTATGCTGGGATGCTAGGGACAAGTTTAATCAATAAAGAGCGAGCATGTCAGACAGTTGAATTCATATTTGTAAAGCCGATCAAACGCCAAGAGATAGCTAGGCAAAAGCTTAGATTAGGAATTACGAATTGTTTCTTGTTTATGTGTGCATCATTATTCTCAACAATTATTGCTTCAATAAAGTTTTTGGATAATGACTCAATACTGTTGATTATCCAATCACATATTATCTTATTTATATTTGAAATTATATTTTTGTTGATTGGACTTGGTTATGCTATGAAAAAGTTTTCTAATAAGAAAGAAGTCTCAGTTATTACTTTTGGTGTACTAGGGTTATACTTTCTTTATATCATCTTTAGTATGTTTGAGATACCACATTTAGTGACATATTTATCACCACTTACTATGTTAGATGGCTATTCAATTGTAAATCACATTTTTGAATCAATTATTTATAGTTTTGGATTAATGGTTATTGTTATAGTTTTCTATCTTCGTGAGAGTAAACAATTTGAATACAAAGATTTAAACGTATAGAAGTTCAATTGAACTTCTATTTTTTTATATAGTACATATCTTTATATGAGGTGAAGATATGAACAGATTAAAATATTATTTAAAAAGGGTAAAGAACCCAAATATATACCAAGGGATGTTTAAAAAAAAGAATTACTTTGAAGGGTGGTATTATAATTTATTACTAAAAGATGCCACTAGATTAGTATTCATTGTGGGCATAAGTTTACATAGCGATGATCCACATGCATTTATTCAATGTTTCAAAAATAGTGAACCAAGAAAGTATTATCGTTTTTCTCTTAATGAGTTTAGTTATTCAATAGAAAGATTTGAGATTAAAATTGGTAATAATTATTTTAGTGAAAATAGTATAGAAGTAGCTCTAGATGATGTGGTAGGTAGTATCGCAATCCGCAATCATACTAAATTTCCAACTACTACTTTTACACCAAACATAATGGGACCACTAACATATTTACCTTTTCTGGAATGCTACCATAGCATTGTTGCAATTGAAGCGACTACATTTGGCTATATGTATTATGATGGCTTACGATTTGATGCGGATCAAGGTTTAGCGTATATAGAAAAAGATTATGGAAAGAAGTTTCCAATCTCATATTCATGGCATTTATCAAATAAATTCCAAAAGAGCAAAGGAGTTTGTGTAACAGCAGAGGCTAGAATACCTTTCTATTTTTTTAGTATTCATGGTCATTTTGCATTTATGTATTATAATCAAGAAACAAGCATATTTAGCACTTATAATTTCTCAAGATTAAAAATAAATAAAAGAAAGAACTTTTTTTCATTTTATAAAGATAAAGAACAATTACATGTTATCTTGGATAAGAAAAAGTCAGTAGAATTACAGGCTCCGGATACTAATGGTATGAGTCTAATAGTAAAAGAAGCAATTGACTGTGAAAGTCATATAATATATATCAAAAATAGACAAGTATTATTTGATGATATTAGTGAAAAAGCTTGTTTTGAAGAACATAATATATAGCTAAAGCCTTTTATTTTAGAAAGCCGTGAACAATATTTTCACTTTTCATTTGATAGAATGAAAGGAGGGGAAGAATGTTAAAAATTTTGAATAAAGGGTTTTGGTTATCTACAGGTGGGGATTACAAGACAAGGAATCCATCATATCCTACTCATACGGGAATGGACTATACAAATGTGGATCAAAATACAGCAGTATTAGCAGTAGCCACAGGTAAAGTTATAAAAGTAGAGAACAGCGTAGCAGATCCATTGCCACCAAAAAATGGCATTGATTATAAAGGTGTTCCAACAGGGGGCAATAGTATTTATATTCAATATGGTAATTGTATAAATAGATTATGTCATCTCAAATATAACACAATCAAAGTTAGGGTCGGAGATATTGTTTATAAGGGCACTGAATTGGCGATAATGGGAAATACAGGATTATCAACAGGGATGCATTTGCACTTTGAAATACAAATTAATGGGCAACCAGTGGATCCTAAACCATATCTTGATGAGGTAAAGAGGATTGAAAATTATAACAATATTCAAGCATTTAAAAAGGGCGATATTGTTAAAATAGTTGGATATGGAAACACGCAAGAAAGTGGATTAGGCCAAAAGGCTGGCACAATAGGTTGGATTAGAGAAGTAATAGCTGAGCCGCACTTAGAAAAACCATATCCATATCGTGTAGGTACTGGGACCATAACAACTGGATTTTTTAATGCAGATGGCCTTGAAGCAGTTAGTGTAGTGGCAGAGTCAAACACATATCACTGTGTTGTTAAAGGGGAAACATTATGGGGTTTAGCTCGCTATTATTTGAATGATGGAAGTAGATGGAGTGATATTAAACTATGGAATAATCTAGCAAATGATACTATTTATGCTGGACAAAATCTCATAGTTAGAAGGTAGTAATTTGTCGAAAAATGTTCAAAAAGCAGCAAATTGATTGTTTTTTATTATTGCAAAATATTTAATGTTACTATATGATAGACACAGGGGTGAGTGCTATGATAGATTTTAAATATCAAGCGATTAACGTTTTGATAAAAGATTACCGGGAAAGAAAAGCTAAAATTGAGAAGGATAATAACTTCTTACAAAAGAATTTTATATATAACTATGATGAGCATGGAAATATCATAGATGAGATATGTTCTTTGAGAACTTTCACAAAAATTGAAACAAACAAAGGTGTTTGCAAAGAAGAAATCTATAGTAAAATAGTTAATAAGCTAGGATTCAAGTATGGTCATTTTCCTGAAATTGATTGTAGAATTGATGAGATAGCAGATAACGTAAAGCACTTACTAAATAATGCGGCTACTAAAGATTTAGATGCGTACTGTGAAGTAGTAAAAGAAATATTTGCGCCGGCTGAAGGTTATTTCTATTATCAGGACTTAGGTAAAGCGTTGATAGATATACTATGCTCAAGGCATCTAGACTCTATAGAAATTAATGATAATTGGGTATCACGTTATAGTCGTGTTATCAAATTACTTGATAGAGATCATTTTGAGATGGTATGCGCAGTAATTTGTTATTGCACCTTTAAAGGACAAATAAGTCCAAAAGTGTCAGCTGTATATCAAAAGAAATTAGAAAGCATGGATTCAAGAAGTGTGCATTCACTTATGATTCGAGCTGTAACATATAATAGTCAAGGTTGTGTCATTGAAGCAATTAAGATGTGTATTGAGGGATTAAAGCAGTGTGAAGTAGAAAATAATATTTATTATACTTTTAGGTTTTATACTTGTTTGGGAATAATAAGCCAAACTATTGATTTTGGGAATCTTGGGACTCAGTATTTACTAAAAGCACGTGATATAGTTGTCAATAACCGTGATTTTTTCTCAAATGAAGAGCTGTTCTCGATGTATATAAATCTAGCAACATATAATTTTGTTCGCTGCAACTATACTGAAACATTAAATGCCTATCGTGAAGCAAACAATTTAATGAAATGGGAAGTATTGCCTACCGGGTTTCACCCATTCCTAGTGGCTTTAGTGAAGACAGGTAATATTGAAGAGTTGAAATCTGTTATAAAGATAGCATTAGATCATAAAGATAATTATCCGGAAGAGTCATTAAAACTGATGGTATATTATAAAATGAAATTTATTGATGAGTCTAGTGATGAAGAGTTAATGGAATATATCATGTCCGAAAAAAGCTCGTTTGGTAGGCATAATATATTTACTTACCATATTCTTAACGATTTAAAGAGTTATGCTTTATCGACGAAGCGTTATAAACCATTTGTAGATTTCTATGAAAATCCAGTTGTAATATAGAAAGATTAAGGTTAATCCTTAATCTTTTTTTGTTTGGTAACGAAATTAAATATTTGGTAACTCATACAAATGGCAAAAAACGCCAATTTTCGAGTTTAAACTGCTTTTTTATTCAAAATGCGAATAGAATTTTTTTTTAAATTCAAAAATATGATACCATACCGTAATATGTAACATTTAGGAGGGAATGGGTTTGGAAAAGAATATATTAATTATTTTAGTTATAGTATTAGTTGGAGCGATAGTGCAATTATTGAGAATTAAGCTAAACAGGAAACTAAAAGTGTCGCTGTTAAGCTTATTAACAATAAGCTTATTGATAGCAATGATTGGATTAGGATATAGAATAAATGAAGATTTAGTAGCAGCCAGAGAAATATTGCTGTGGTCAGAAAAGTTAGATGGCTACTATGATGAAGTGAAGATGGATAATGATGATATTTATTCTGGGGAAATTAAAGCTGGAAAACTAACTGGGCAAGGCAAACTTGTATACGCTGATGGCAGTGTTTATGTTGGTGAATTTTTAAATAACAATAAAGATGGTCAAGGTCAGTATACAGATTACTCAGGATTTATGTATGAGGGGCAGTGGAGTAATGATCAAATGCATGGCCAAGGTATATATACTTTTGCAAACAAAGATATCTATAATGGACAGTTTACTGGTAATAGCATTACAGGTATTGGTGAGTTTATTTACAGTAATAAAGATACTTATACTGGTAGTGTAAAAGATGGTCAACGATCTGGAAATGGAACATTAAAATACGCTAATGGCAGTAAGTATGTTGGTAACTTCCAAAACAATCTAGCTAATGGTATAGGAACATATACAGATAAATCAGGATTTACTTATCACGGAAATTGGCTAAATGGGGCAATGGATGGTCAAGGTGCCTATACTTATTCAAATAAGGAAGTGTATGTAGGCGAGTTTAAACAAGGGATTAAATCTGGTGTTGGTAGTTATACATATTTAGATGGATCAAAATATGATGGATTGTGGGCAAATGATACTTGGAATGGTGAAGCGACATATATAAGTAGCCAAGGTTTTACATATACAGGTGAGTTCAAGGATGGAGTAAAAAGTGGGCATGGCAGATATATATTTTCTGATGGGACTATCTATACAGGTGAATATGAATTTGATAAAGAAAACGGATATGGGGAGTTAGTATCTAGCTATGGATGGAGTTATACAGGGAATTTTAAAGATGGAATGCGCCATGGCAGTGGGAAACTTATTTATAAAGATAAAAGCTATTATGAAGGAGACTTTGTTTATAACGAAAAGACTGGTAATGGAACACACACATATTATGATAAAGATGGTCAATATATTGGGATGTATATTGGGCAGTTTACAAATGGTAAGCGAAATGGCCAAGGTAAGTTTATCTATGGTAATGGAGTTATACAGGAAGGGAATTGGCTTAACGATACGCTAAGCAGTTAAGGGATAAATATGAAAGATATAAAGAAAAGCTTAATTAGTCATAGAAACAGTATAGTTTTATTAGTTAGTGGATTTATACTACTAACAATTAGTAATGTTTTCTACCTACCTTTTGCAATAACTGCAATTATAGATAATGCACCACTAAGTGGTTATGAATATTTACTATCACTTGGATTTTACCTATTAGGATTAGTATTAATAATAGTAGGACTATATTTTTATAATAAACGCAACACAAGAAGTGCGCTAAGTTACATTGGCCATCTTGCACTTGTTGGTTTATGTGTAATAGTTGGAATGATATTAGTTGCCATGATGTTAGGATTTATCGCAGAATTTATCTACGATAATATGGACAGTAGTTTTGATCAAGTAAAAATAGTAATTGATCTAATTTCTAGAGCAGTTTATTGTTTGATCTCACCTATAACTCAATGGCTTATAGCTAGTGTAGTATTCACTAATTCATTCAAAATAGGTGTAAGGAAAAGTATTAAGAGCATTAAATCAAATTATTTAGGATTATTAATTATGAATATAATATCTACCGTACTTGTTTACATTTCGGTTTTAGGTGGTAATCAATTATCAGGCTTAATAATACAAAGTATTGTCGCTATTATAACTAGTATAGTTCTATTACTAACTTCCCTATATCTTTATGAAAAGGTGGTGGTGTAGATGAACAAAATTATAAAGACATTTCTAGCTACTGCTTTACTAGTTAGTTATATCCAACAAAGTTTAACAGCTACAACATATGCTTATTTTGATGTTCAGAATATATCAGTTACTACGCAAGAGAAACTTGAACAGCCAGAGATAATAGATGAAGTTTCGAATGAATATAAAAAAAATGATTTATTAAGGCTTCCAGAAACAAATGAAATGAAAGAAGATGAATTACAAGAAAAATATGGTGATCCAGTCGCCGTATATGAGTATTCAAAAATATATCAAACTGGAGCTGGACAGTATAAAACTGTTTATAGTGAAATTCCAAACACCTATAAAGATAGTCTAGGAAATGAAAGAGAGATTGATAATACACTAGTAGAAAAATCTAAGCTCTTTGAAAGTAGTTATTTTGAAAATAAAGCTAATAGTATCAATGTAAAACTTCCTTCAAGTATTAAGAAAGGGCAAGGAATAACAGTTAGTCATAATGGAGTAAGCATTAAATTAATCCCCCTAGCAGGAGACTATAGTAATGTAGCAGTTAAAGATAATGCAATACTCTATAATGATGTTTTTAAAGGGATAGATGTGCAATATACTTCACTTGAAACTTCAATTAAAGAAGATATTATTTTACGTACAAAGGGGAATCAAAATGTCTTCCAATATGTATTAGATGGAAATAATGTCTATTTTAAAGAAGAGAATGGTGTCGTAAACGTGTATCGTTGGGATAGTAGTGAACCAGTTTTAGTGATATCGGCACCTATGATGGCCGATGCTTCTGGAGTCATCAGTGAAGATGTAACTATTAGTTTATCAACTAGTTTAAATTCTAATATAATTACTGTGACGGCTAATAAGGACTGGTTGGATGATGAATCAAGAAGTTATCCAGTCAAGATTGATCCATCTGTATCAATTCCATCAAGTAATATAACAGTAACTACAACTAGTACTCTTCGTGGGACATACCAAGCAAAAAGTTATAGCTATGCTGGTTATATTACTGATGATATGATTGGTGTACCAGATGCTGGGGACATTGGAACAACTCGTTTATTCTATGAAATCAGTGATAGCTTTACAGGAATACCTACAGATGCACAGATAGATAGTGCGTCATTAGTTGTTTATCAATATACTAATTACTCGAGGGGGACTACTACATTTAGAAGTTATAAACTAGAGGATCCATGGTCATCATCAACATTAACATGGTCTAATTCAGTAGGTTTGCGACGTTCGCCAACATCTGAGGCAAGTTCAAGCGCCGCCTATTTAGGATCACATTCTTTTGATATATCTGATACCGTGAATGATTGGATTAAAGGGATAACACCAAATTATGGGTTAATGATAGTGGCGGATCAAGAAAGTGGATATACTTCTGGGTCTTATGGAGAGGCCTTCTTCACACCATTTTCATCAGCTAGTAATGCTGGACAAGGTAACTTTACAAACGACAAAGCACCACGTATTGAAATAAATTGGTCCTATCCTGGTGATGTAGGACAACGCAATTTGAATGACTTAACTATCAATCTACGTCCAATTGCTGAAAGCACATCAAAGGGAGTACTCAACTTTAATGGAGTATTCTTCGATGGAATCTCAGATCCTGGGTCAATTGTATATTATTACTTAAATGATAGTGGTAGAAACTATTCTAGTTCTACAAGTGCCTTATATTGGTACTCATATCCAAATAGTAGTACGTTTGAGAGTTATTTCCCAAATAGTAATAAATATCGCTTAACAAGATCAAACTGGCAAACAACAACGCCATTTGTTAGTTATCAGTTTAATGTTTTATATTATTTAAATGCTTATGCTACAAAGAATGGATTAACGAGTTCTACTAAATCTAGTGAAACCTTTGTTATATATAAAGTCCAACAATTTGATACACTTACAAGTATTGCAAACTATTATGGAGTGAGTTTAGATCAAATTATGTATGATAATCGTGTCCAAGATAGATTGTTAGTTGAAGGTAACACAATCTTTATTCGTAATCCTCAAAAGAATGCCAATAAACCATATAATCCTGAGCCGTTAACTGATGCTCAAAAACGAGAAATAGATGGCGCATTAATGGGTAGAGGCCTCCATTGTGAATTTGGATTTGAGCCAATTAATTTAAATACTGGAAATTTCTATATGAATCATACTGATGTTGCAATCGTTGATTATAATGGAGACTTTAGTATAGAACGTACATATAATTCTAAAAATGCTAACTATAATTCGATGTTTGGTAAGGGCTGGACCTTTGAATATGAAGAAGCGTTATCTAGATTAGCAAATGATACAATTGTATATAAACGTAGTGATGGTAGTAGTCTTTATTTCAAATCAGATGGTAATGGAGGATATGTTAGTCCTACAGGATACTATTATACTCTTGCGGAAATTGCTGTAAAAACGGAGACCAAAGATTATGGTTCTGGAGTTGCTGAAACAAGAACTATTTATGAATATGAAATAAAAGATAGTGAAAACACTATTCGCCGTTTTAGTAGTCAAGGGTTATTAATTAAAATAACTGATTCTCAAGGTTTTGAAACTAAAATTGATTATAACAGTAATAAGATTTCAAATATTACTTCACCATCGGGTAAAGTATATAATTTCGCAACTAATGCAGAAGGGAAGATTACTGCTATTAATTTACCTAACGGTAAAACATTAGAATATGGTTATGATAGTAATGAAAATTTAGTTAGTTATAAGGACGCTAATAGTAATACAACTAAATACAATTATGACAGTAAACATCAAATGATTAATTGGATTGATGCTAATAATACCATGATTATTGAGAATATTTATGATAGTGAAGGTAGAGTTGTAAAACAATATGATGCATTAAAAAAAGAAACATTATTAGAATATCAAACTAATCAAACCAAAACTACTGATAGTAATGGTAATATAACGGTTTATCATTACGATGATAGATATCGTACTAAACAAATTGATTACCCAGATGGGACATCAATTAAGAAGCATTATGATGCAAATAACAATATGGATTACACTATCGACCAAGATAATCATCAGACTTCATATCAATATGATGGCAATGGTAATATAGTTAAACAAACTCGCTTTGATGGAAAATATCAAAGTTATACCTTTAACGCTAGTAATCAACCACTACAAGTAGTTGATTATGATGGTAAGACTACCTCATATCAATATGATAGTAGAGGTAATCTAACTAAGATAACTAATAATGATCAAACTACAATTGTTTATGAATATGATAGTTTGAATCGATTAGTAAAAACAACTGACGCTACAGGAAATAGTAGTACTTTAGAATATAGTGGGCCAAATCTTAGTGCTACTGTTGATAAGTTAGGTGCTAGATATGAATACTTCTATAATAGTCATGGTCAAGTAGTTACGATGAAAGATCCGGAGGGTAATTACTCATATTATAGTTATGACTATGAGGGGCACAAATTAAGTGATACCGATAATGAAGGTAATATCACGACATATGTCTATAATCCAGGTGGATTATGCATTGCAATGATTGATGCCAAAGATAATCGTACAGATTTTGAATATGATAAGAATGATAATTTAGTAAAATTAATTGATCCTGCTGGACAGGTTTATAGTTATACATATGATAATTTAGGTAATAAGCTAAGTGAGACGACACCTGATAATAAAACTATTAGGTATGAATATAATGCTATGAATTTATTGGTTAAGAAAACTGATGCTTCTAATAATATCTTCATAACTGAATATGACAACTTAGGCAATATTGTTACGATGACAGATAGTAAAAATCAAGAAACTGTACTCTCATATGATTATAGTATCAATAAAGTTGATAAAATAACTGATGCTTTAAATAATACTATCTCCATTACTTATAATTCTGTTGGATTAATAACAAGCAAAGTTTATCCTGATGGAAGTAGTGTTAGTTATTCATATGATGCCATGAATAGGCTAGCTAGCTACATTGACCAATTAGGATTGCAAGAAACATATACATATGATAAAAATGGAAACATTACATTAATTGAAGATAATTTAGATAGAGAAACAAGTTTTGAATACAACAATAATAATCAATTAATTAAGAAGATTGATAGTAACGATAATATTACGAAATTCAAATATGATTTACTAGGACGTATTATTGAAGAGATTGATCCTGAAGGAAATAAAACTGTTTATACATATGATAAGAATAGTAATGTTAAAGCTATTATTAACGCTAAGAACCAACAGATATCATTCTCATATGATAAAAACGGTAATTTAGTATCACAAGTTGATGGTAATGGCAATACTACAACCTTTACTTATGATTCTAAGGATCGTTTAGTTAAATCAACAGATGCCCTACTTAATGATACTTATTATAGTTATGGTGTTGGTAGTAATATTGTAAGTATTAAGAATTCTATTGGTGCAGAAATAGCATATGAATATGATTATAATGAACGTCCTATTAGTATGACTGATGCTATGGGTAATAATTATCAGATGACTTATGATAGCAATGGGAATCTTACAAAGATTATTGCTCCAAATGGTGATAAAACGATATTTGAGTATGACGCTAAAGATCGTTTAGTTAAGACTGAATACGCTAATGGCTTAAAATTATATTATGAATATGATGCTATGGGGTACTTAATTAGAAAATATGATAATGCAAATACTAATGAAATATATACCTACAACAAAGCTGGTTTATTAACAAGTATGACTAATTCTCTTAATCAAATTACATCATATGAATATGATTTAGCTAGAAATGTAGTTCAAATCAATAGTAGTGATAAAACTATCACTAAATATAGTTATGATAGTTTGGGTAATTTAATAAGTATTACAGATCCAGAAGGTAAAATAACTACTTATCAATATGATAAGAATAATAACTTACTTCAAGAAGAAGATGAGCAACATCGTACATGGCAATATACTTATGATACAATTGGTCAATTAGTAAAAGCAATTGATCCATTAAATGTAGTTACAGAATATAGTTATGATAACAATAATAATCTAGTTTCGATATTAGATGGCAAAGAAAGTTTATCACAGTATAAATATGATGCATTAAACCAAGTAATAGAATATATCGACAACAATGACTTTAGTACAAAGCTTTACTATGATAGTGTTGGGCGAGTTATTAGTCAAGAAGCAAGTGATGGTGGGATAAGTGAATATCTCTATGACAACAATGATCAATTGATTAAACAGAAAGATGCTAATAACAATATAACAAATTATTACTATGATAATCTTGGAAATTTATCAGCATTACAAACACCTAATGGCGGTGTATATCAATATGAGTATGATAGTGCAAGTAATATTACAGCTACAATTGATCCATTAAATAATTATACTAATTATACATATGATCTATTAGGTAGATTAATTAGTAAGGAATTAAGTAATGGAGCATTATATTCATACAATTATGATGCTTTAGGTAGAGTTACTAAAGTAGAAATACCTGAAGGATTATCATTAGAGTATAGTTATGATAGTTTTGGTAATATGGTCCAACAAACTGATCAATCTAATCGTAGCATTGAATATTTCTATGATATCATGCATCGTATTAAGAAAGTGGTTAATCAAGAAGGGCAAGCTACAGTTTATGATTATGATACAAGTGGTAACTTAGCAAGTGTAGTAACGCCACTAGGGTATACGACTACTTATGAATATGATCCTTTAGATCGAGTTATTAAGAAAACTGATCCATTAGGAAAGATAAGTGAATATGAATATGATGTATTAGGTAATTTGGAGAAGATTACCAAACAAGGTGGAAGAGTCACAAGTTTTAGTTATGATAAGAATAGTAATCTTCTTACTACAACTAATCCACTTAATCAAACTATTCAATATGATTATGATGCTATGAATAGAGTTATCTTAGAGACTAATATAGATAATTCAACACAAAATTATCAGTATGATTACAATGGCAATGTTACATCATGGACCAATGAATTGGCAGAAAGTACGCAGTTTACTTATGATGGTAATGGTAATGTGGTGTTGGTTACTGATGCACAAAACCGTCAAGCACATTATGAGTATGATCAGCTTGATAGAGTAACAAAAGTTTTCTCTGGATCAATTACTCAAGCGACATATAGCTATGATAGTGTTGGCAATCTCATTGCTAAAACAGATGGTAATAACAGACAAACAACATATACATACGATCTACTAGGTAATCTAACTAGTACGACTAATCCATTAAATGAAGTTCAAGAGTTTACATATAATGTTAATGGGCAACTAGAAAAATTTATTCAAGCCGATGGTTCAATCATTGCCTATGATTATGATAAATTGGATAGGTTAGTAAGTAAAAAAAGTGGTGAAGAACCAGATATATTATATGGCTATGATAGCGATGGTAGATTAGTAAGTATGAGCGATGTCTTAGGTGATGCTACTTATGAATATGATCAACTAAATCGTATTATTAAAGTAATCCAAGCCGATGGAAATGTAATAAGTTATGAGTACGATGATTATGGGAACCTCGCAAAGTTAATCTATCCTGATGATAGTGAAGTATTATATGAGTATGATGTATTAGATAGATTAATTAAAGTGATAGGGCGTAATGATGATCCAACAACATACACTTATGATAACAACAATCGTGTTGTTGAAACAATTAGAGGCAATAATACAAAAACAATCTGTGACTATGATAGAGCAGGCAATCTAATATACTTAGAAAATCAAGATGCAGATGGCAATACTATTTCATCATTTAGCTATGAATATGATAGCTCTGGGTTGATAACAACAGAAGAAGCAGTGCAAGAAGACACAATTATCTCAACATTTACTTATAATGACAAAAAAGAGTTAATTAAAGTAACTCAGGATGATAAAGTCATAGAATATGAATATGATATGTCTGGAAACAGAACATCGCTTACAGAGACAAAAAACAATCAAATTCATAGTATAAGTTATACCTATGATAACGCTGATCGTTTAATAGAATTAAACGATAGCGATAATGGGATCACAACATATGAGTATGATTTAAAGGGAAACTTAATAAGTAGTAATAGTGAAGATAAAGCATTATCTTATAAGTATACAGTAGAGAATAGATTAGAAGCAGTCTATGAACAAGGTGGATTATTAATGGCTGCCATCTATGATGGTAATGGAGATAGAGTATTTACTATCAACAAAGAAACTACATCATACCAAGAAGAAATATCACAACCAGGATCATTAAATGATCATCCAGAAACAATTAATCCACAAAGTACTAGTGATATACAAGAAACACTCAATTCACCAGTAGATACCAGTGATTATGATCTATATGACAAACAGATCTTTAATGATGAAAGAGAAACAATATTCTGGTATGGCTTTGGACAAGGAGTAATAGGAGGATTACAGTTATTCTTCCAAAGTATTACAGCTAAACTAGCAGAATGGTTTAATAATGCATGGACCACTATAACTAATTTCTTTACAGTAGAAATTCATCGTCATGCAAGTGACACTACTGATAGAAATAATGATAGTCAAAATATAAATGGTTTAAAACCATCAGTAGTATCACATGATAACCAAAGTATCATAGATACGATTCTTATCCCATATGGAATAGCAGAAAAAGAACGAGAAGATTATGAATTAATCTCCTATGTAAATAATATTAATACTACATATACACAAGTAATAATGGAGTATGGAAGTAGTGGAGAAGTAAGTAGTATATATGAGTATGGACTACAAAGAACAAGTTATGAATATCTAGGAAATAGTGAGTATTATCTGTATGATGGCAGAGGAAGTGTCTCAAATTTAACTAGTATGACAGGAGATAATGTAGTATCATATAAATATGATGCATATGGTAATATCACTACTCCATTGGTAAGTAACAATAGATATAGTTATAATGGAGAAAGTATAGATAAAGCTACAGGTTATCAGTATCTAAGAGCAAGATATTATGATAGTAGCATAGGAAGATTTATCACAGCAGATAGTTATGCAGGACAACTAGTAAATCCATTATCTCAAAACAAGTATACTTATACAGAGAATAACCCAGTCAATGGAATTGATCCAAGTGGACATATGATGATGGGCTTAGATTCTATAGCAGGTGGAGGAGGAAGTATAGATCCATCATTTAGTAAGAGACTTACTGAGATAGATGGAAAACTAGCTAGTTTACAATCATTTAATGCACCATTAGATGAATCAATACCAGTATTAAGTATTAATGCATATTCAAAAACATTTAATACAACAAAAGATAAAAAGCAACAACAAGAACTGCAGTTATTAACCCAAAAGAGGCAGTTATGTGAAGATAGTAATGTAAAGTATTCAGTTAACTTGAATAATCAAGGAGCAATACAAATTGAAATTGACTTTAGTAGTCTAACATCATCATATGCAAGACTTAAAGAAGTAAAAGCAGAAACAGATAAAGTAACAGCCAGTCTAGGAACAGATTATAAAGGAACCTTACAACAAAGCTTTATAGATCCCTATAATGGACTTACATATCTATATAAAGAAAGATATGTAGGAGAAGTGCCAGGGTATACATACCTAGAGAAGATAAGGTTATTTACAGATCAAGGAATAACATATTATCAATCTGGATATGTGGTGAATGAAAGGGTTTCAGCATATGATAATGTAAATTGGTGGACTGACGCATTGTATTTAGATGAAATCCAAAGCAATGCCCCAGCTATTGCAGCCACTTTTACAGTTTTAGCGGTTGGAGCTAACTTCTATATACAAATGAAGGAACTTTCAGCAATACAAAATACGAAAAACTTAATTCCAGAGGGGTATTATCAAGATGCAAACGGAAGATGGCATCGTCCTAATGGTCAATTCGCAAGTAATGTAGAAGTTGGGTTGCCAGAACCTCAAACTTCAACTAGTATTGGTGGTACTCATGGAAATTCACTTGATCATGAAGGGACAAATTATGGGTATCGATTAATTGATAAGGATACTGGTGAAGTGCTTAAGTATGGTGAAACCTTGAATCCTAATACAAGATATTCGCAGACTTATCTTGATGCTAACAATGCAAAAATGGAGATTATAACATCTGGAAGTAAACTGGATATACATTATTGGCAACATATCCAAATTGAAAATTATTACTTAGAATATGGGAAATTGCCAGGGCTAAATAAAAGCTTTTGGTAGGAGGTAAATATGGAATTTTTAATTGAGTCACCTAGCTATTTTAGGCAACACTATGAAGTGGATAAAGAAATAGTAGATATGAGCGTAAATATCAGAGAATACATGATAGAAAAAAGATATAGCGATATTATTACTAGAGTTCATATTTTCCCGGTTGTAGCACCTGTAGAAATACATGATCAAGGGCTTTGGAAAGAGTGGGTAAAAATATCGAAGACAATCAATATTGCTACGGTTTTTAAACATATTAACTATGATAATTATATGCATGGGACAATCGATACAAGAAAAAAACTGACAATAAAATGTGTATTAGATTCAATATGGGAAATAAAAAAGAAACCAGGAACCAAATTTAACGCTAAGCAATTTGAACAAGACTTACTTGAGTTTGTCGGATATACCAAGGAGGAACTATATGAAGAGATTTAGTATATCTATGAACACCACTTCGTGGAATACAAATAGAGTCACTGAGAAATTAATTAATCAAGCGATTGACTATGTATTAAAACAATCAAGCGAGGGCAACTTTGAGTTTTTAACATTGGTTAATAGAAAAGATGATTCATTTATACAGTTTACTGTGGAAAATGATGGGAACCATTTAGAAATTCGTTACCCAAAAATAAATGTCTATGTGAAAACAGTTTTAGGCCAAGAGTTAATAAGAAAAATGTTTATTGATTTCTATGGAGGTATAACAATTGATACAAGTGGGTTTGAAGATATATCTTTTTACTTGAAATAGCATAGGGTCACATTAGGAGCTTTACGCTCCTTTTATATTAATAAATATCTAGGAAATAGTGAATATTATCTATATGATGGCAGAGGAAGTGTCTCAAATTTAACTAGTATGACAGGAGATAATGTTGGAATATGGTCAATAAAAAAAGGACTGGTTAGTAGTTATCTACTTACCAGTCTTTAATGCATTGTTTCCCATTCATCTAACAAGTTTGCTAGCTGTTGTTCTGTTTCTCCTATTTTTAGATTTATATCATTATATTTTATATAGTCATTAATTACTTCATCTAATTGTAATTGTGATTTTAGATTAATGATATCTTGTTCTAATGAATCGATTTGTTCTTCGATTCTTTTTATTTCGTTTTCCTTTTTTCTTTTAGCTGATGATTCAAGTTTACGTTGTAGATAATCGCTGTTATCAATAGTTTTGGTATCGATATCAATGGCATTTATTTTCTCTTTATATTCTTCATAACTACCATCAAAAATATCTACGCCATTCTTCTTAATATTCATAACTCTAGTAGCTAATCTATTAATAAAGTATCGATCATGGCTGATAAATAATACTGTCCCTTCATAATCCATTAATGCTTCTTCTAATACTTCTTTACTTGATATATCTAAGTGATTTGTAGGTTCATCTAATAGTAAGAAATTTGATTTTTGTAATAAAAGCTTTGCTAATACTACTCTAGCTCTTTCACCACCAGATAATACACTTATCTTTTTAAATACATCTTCATTTTTAAATTGGAATGTAGCTAAGACATTTCTTACTTCTTGATTACTCATTGCTGGATATGTATCTTGTATTTCTTGGAAAATAGTTTTATTGATATTGATTGATTGTTGTTCTTGATCATAATAACCTAGTGATACATTAGTTCCAAATCTAAATGTTCCTTGCTTTGGTTCTAATTGATTTAATAGTATTTTAAATAGTGTTGTTTTACCAATACCGTTATCACCTAATACTGCCACAAAATCATTTCTTTTAACATCGAATGTTAAATTTGAAAACAAATCTTTGGTATCGAAGCTCATTGCAAGATTATTTACTTGTAATGCTTCGAAACCTGATTGTTTATTGATATCAAACATCATTCTTATTTCTTGAGGTAGAGCTTCAGGACGTTCTAAGCGTTCCACTTTATCTAATAATTTTTGTTTGCTTTTGGCAATACGAATCATTTTTTCTGTTGCTCGATTATAATACATTCTTATCATATCTTCTTGGCGTCTTATATCTTTTTGTTGTAAGATATAATGCTTTAATTCGATTTGACGATCAATTGCTTTATGAGTAGCATAAAAACTATAATTGCCAGCATATTCTTTTGATTTACCATGTTGGATTTCAACTATTTTAGTAACTGTATTATCTAGAAAATATCTATCATGACAGATAATTATAACTGCATATTTATATGACTTAATATATCCTTCTAGCCATTCTATTGCTTTTATATCTAAATGGTTAGTAGGTTCATCTAATAACAGTAAACTTGGTTCGATTAACAGTAGTTTAGCTAGTGAAACACGTGTTTTTTGACCACCTGAGAGCGTAGAAATAGATTGTTCTAACTCTTTATCACTAAATCCTAAACCCTTGGCTATACCTCTTATTTTAGCTTTATAACCATAACCATTCTGTTCTTGAAACTCATGTTGTAAGTTAGAATAAGTATTCATTACTTTTTGTAGTTCATCATTTTTCAAATTAGCCATAGATTGTTCTAAGCTGCGTAGTTTATTTTCCATATTTATTAAATGAGTAAATACTTCTTCTAATACTTCAAAGATACTTTGATCTGTGTCTATTTCACTGTTTTGTGATAGATAACCAATAGAGAGATCTTTTGCTTTAAAAATCTCTCCCCCATCTTTTTCATATTCTTCCGCTAAGACTTTCATTAAAGTAGTTTTGCCAGCACCATTTACACCAACAATCCCAACCTTCTCATTATCCTCTACTTTAAATGTCACATCTTTTAAAATACTTACTTTCCCAAAGTTCTTGGATAAGTTACTTGTTGCTATTATCATAAAATCACCAGTTGTATAATATCACAAATATAATAGAAAGTAAAAAAGGATAGGGTGTCAAGCTGTCTATAAAGTGCTATAATATCAAAGATGAGGAGATGATTTTATGACAGTAAAGCTATATTATCAAGATATAAATCAAATCATGGCTAAAGGTAATGTGGTTAGTAGTATAGAAAAAGATGGTAAATATCATATTATCTTAGATCAAACTATTTTCTTTCCAGAAAATGGTGGTCAACTTTGTGATAAAGGAGTTATTAACGATAATGTTGTGGAATATGTGTATGAAGAAAATAATGAAGTTATACATGTGTTAAATAACAATTTATCTGGGCATGTAGATATGAGTATTGATGTAGTACATCGTTATCTAGGAATGCAAGGACATACAGCACAACATCTTATTTCAGCAATGGTAAGAAAATACTGTAATGGGATAACATTTAGTCATCACTATGGAGAAATATTCTCTACTATTGATGTTGATAATTTTGATGAGTCGCTAACGCAAGAAATCCAAACACAATGTAATAAATTGATTAGAGATAATAGTAAAGTAAATATTATGTATCCTACAAATGAAGAGTTAGCGAATATGCCAATTCATAAGAAGTTTGCAGTTGAAGGACAAATCAGAATTGTAAATATAGAAGATGTAGAATATAACCCATGCGCTGGATTACATTGTAAGTCATTAGGTGAATTACAAGCGTTATATATCCAAGGATATCAAAAGATAAAAAATGGATATCGTATTTCTTTTATTAGTGGTGATAAACTAATTAAAGATTATGGTATTAAGGATAATATTTTAATGAGAAGTGGAGAGTTATTATCAAAGCCTGTATATGATGTCGATGCTGGGCTTAATAATCTTTTAGAGATGAAAAAAGGGTTAGAACTAGAAATATATCAACTAAAAGATCAATTGATGAATTACAAATTACAAGAACTAGAATATGAAGAAATTAATGGTTTTAAGTATTTTAATAGAATATATACAGATATGAGTGTTAAGACTGCGGCAAATTTTGTAAATAAGATAACTACTAATGGTCTTGTGGGTGTAATAGGTATACAGTTAGAAACAGTTAATCATTTATATGTTATTAGTAGAGACTCACGTATAAAAGCAAATGAAATATTTAAAGAAATTGCAAATAACTATGAAATTAGAGGTGGAGGTAATGATAAAACCGCCCAAGGGGGTAGTCAAACAGACCTACCATTTGCTAAGATTATAGATGAAGTAAGAATAAGAATAGGAGAAATATAATATGGCTAGAGTGACAACTGGATTTAGTGATAAATATGAAATTAAAAGTTATGATGCTAGTAAAAGAGCAATGGTAGTTGTAGTAGATATGGTGAATGGCTTTGTGAAACAAGGTGCTCTTCATGATATAGCGATAATGGACATTACTCCAAATATCATAAGCTTATTAGATAAATATCAAGCGGCACAAAGAGTTTTCTTTAGAGATTGTCATAAAAAGGATAGTGTTGAATTTAAAAGTTTTCCTGAGCATTGTCTAGATGGAGATATTGAAAGTGAGATTATTGATGAATTACAAGATTATAGTAAAAAAAGCACTGTTATAAAAAAGAATTCCACAAATGGATTTGCAACTAGAGAGTTCATGGATATCTTAGACAAAGAGATTAATAATATTGATGAATTTATTGTAGTAGGATGTTGTACAGATATTTGTGTATTACAATTCTGTTTAGGATTAAACTCATATCTTAATGAAAGAGATATTGCAGGTAAATCAATCATTGTACCAATTGATTGTAATGAAACATATCATATTGATGGTATCCATGATGCAGTGGCTTGTAATGAGTACTCATTCATGAACTTAGCAGGCAATGGAGTAAAGATTGTATCAACAATCAAATAGGAGGATTAATATGAATAAATATAGAATAAATAGTGAAAGAAACTTAACGATGTTGATGGACTTCTATGAATTAACTATGTCTTATAGTTATTTCAAAGAAGGATTACTTAATCAAGTGGCTTATTTTGATATGTATTATCGTAAAAATCCCGATGAAGGAGGATATGTGTTATTTGCTGGATTACAACAAGTAATAGAATATATCCAAGATTTAAAGTTTACAGAAGAAGATATCGCATATCTACGAGGATTAAATAAGTTTGATGAAGAGTTTCTAAATTATTTAAGAAACTTTAAGTTTAATGGAGATATATGGGCGATTCCAGAAGGAACACCAGTATTCCCTAATGAACCATTATTAACAGTAAGAGCTAATATAATTGAAGCACAAATCCTAGAAACAGCGATATTAGTTATTCTAAATCATCAATCATTAATCGCTACTAAAGCAAGTCGTATTGTAAGAGAATCTCAAGGTAGGGCGGTATTAGAATTTGGAGCCCGCCGTGCTCAAGGGCCGGATGGGAGTAATTATGGGGCTAGAGCTGCTTACATTGCTGGTGTAGCAGGAACAGCGACAGTTAGTGCAGCGCAAATGTTTGATATGCCTGCTTTAGGAACAATGGCGCATAGCTATGTCCAATTATTTGATAGTGAATATGAAGCATTTGCAGCCTATGCAAGATGTTATCCTGATAACTGTGTGTTATTAGTAGATACATATGATACATTACGAAGTGGTGTAGTCAATGCAATAAGGGTAGCAGAAGAAGTCTTAGCTCCAATGGGTAAAAGACTACAAGGTATACGTTTAGATAGTGGAGACATCGCTTATTTATCTAAAAAAGCGAGAATGATGCTAGATGTGGCTGGATTAACGGATTGTAAGATAACAGCATCTAACTCATTAGATGAATATCTAATTCGTTCATTATTAATGCAAGGAGCAAGAATTGATTCATTTGGAGTTGGAGAAAATCTAATAGTCTCTAAGTCAGCTCCCGTATTTGGAGGAGTCTATAAATTAGTAGCTGCTAATAAAGATGGCATTGCCATACCTAAGATTAAAGTAAGTGAAAATGTTGAAAAGATTACTAATCCAGGGTATAAGAAAGTTTATCGCTTATTCTCAAAAGAAGATGGTTTAGCTATAGCCGATTTAATTGCGTTAGCAGATGAAGTTATTAATCCTGCTGAAGATATCACAATTTATCATCCCTCTAATGTATGGAAATATAAGACAATAAATGGTGGTACTTATACATTAAAGGAACTACAAGTTCCAGTATTTAAAGGTGGGATTTGTGTTTATAATCAATTGAATTTGCGCCAAATTAGAGAATATTCTAAAGAGCAAATTGCATTGATGTGGGACGAAATATTCCGTTTAGAATATCCACAGCTATACTATGTTGATTTAACAAAAAAACTATTTGATTTAAAAGTATCATTATTAGAAAAAAATAAAAAATAATGATTAATATGTAAAAAGAGCTATTTGAAGCTCTTTTTTGATACTACCAAATATCAAATATTACTTTAGAGCGATTGCTTTATTGCACAAAAGTGGTACAATGTATACAAATATACAATATAGAAAAGGGCGGTTAAATTGAATCAAAAATCATTGTTTAAAATATTTATAGTTGTTTGTTTATCATTAGGAGTCCTTGTGAGACATCATGATACAGCAAGTGCAGTCGAAGTATATGATGATGTTACATATCTGGATATTGTTGATGGGGAGGAAGTACAAAAGATAGCATATGACGCTATATCAGTGGACAGTCTTGACACTTATGGAGCCCAAAGAACAAGCTATTTAGATGAAGATGGTGGTTGGTATTATATTGAAGGCGACTTAAATAGTAGCTCAAGAGTACGATTATATGCAATGGGAGGTACCATTAATCTGATTGTTAAAGATAATAGTAGCATTACGCTTGATCCTGCAAGCGTATCAAAGAGCGATTATGTGGCTATTGGGATAGATGATGGAACAACTCTAAATATCTATGCGCAAAGCACAGGCGAAAATATGGGCAAAATAGTTGCGAAAGCTACAAATGATGCAGCTGGAATTGGTAATGGAGCATATTTTAATGGTGGTAATTTAAACATATATGGTGGAGATATAACTGCTATAGGTGGACAAAATGGTGCTGGAATTGGATCAGGTGCAGAAGGTAGTATAGGGAATATAAAGATTTATGGTGGTAAGGTAACTGCCACTGGTGGTAAGTCGTCAATAATTGGTGGAGCTGGCATTGGGGCTGGGAGGGAAGGTAGTGTAGGAAGTATAGAAATCAATGGCGGAACAGTTGTTGCCACTGGTGGTGGCTATTCGGCTGGTATTGGTACAGGATACCAAAGTACATCTACGCCAACAATTACAATCAATGGTGGGGACATAACAGCAAATGCGATTAACCCAGCAGGTGGAAACAGTGGGGCAGGGATTGGAAGTGGTTCTAATGCAACAGCACTAGACATTATGATAAATGGCGGTACTATTAATGCAACTAGTACTCCAGCTGCTTATAGCGCAGGTGGAGCTGGAATTGGCGGCGGATCAAGTAGCAATGCTGGCAATATTACGATTAATGGTGGAACAATCACTGCAAAAAGTTTTTCTACAACTGATTATACGGGAATTGGAGCCGGAATCGGTGGCGGCAATAATGGATTGGGTGGTAATATAATCATTAATGGCGGAACAATTAATGCTGAGAGTGATTCAAAACTACCAGACTATGCAGGTGCAGGAATTGGTGGTGGAAATCAAAAAGCAGCTGGAATGATTAAGATTACAGGTGGCGAGGTATACGCAACATCAAATGGTGATAGCGCAGCTATTGGAAGTGGAGCAAATGGACAAGGTGGTACAATCGAAATCACTGGTGGTAATACAATAGCTAATAATACTTCATCAAGTGGATATTCGATTGGGAATGCAAAAAATAAGACAGCTGGATCAGTTAAGATTACAGGCGGAAGTTTAAAATTAGAGAAGACAGGAATTACTAATGCCATTAACACTGCTAACGCTAGTTTTTTTGATGGTGAAGGTAGAACGTTAGGTGAAAATATTTATGATGAAGATGATGAGGTTATAATACATATAACTGAAATCGTTGGTTTGGATGATATCGATTATACAGCAAATACAGATAGCGGAGGTATGGCATATCTATGGTTGCCAGTAGGTTATCGTGCAGTTGGCCAAATTAAGAATGTAGATACAGGCACTGTCGTAGCAACATTTGATAATGGTATTGAATTAGAGGATGCCGATTTTGTTGTAACAGGAACGACTGCTACGTATGATAAAAACGAGCATACTGCTGATGTAGATTTTGATGATACTATCACTGAAGAAGAAGCTGGGACAATATCAATTATCTATAAACAAGGAACTACAGTGGTAGATAATCCAACGAAAGCGGGAAGTTATGATATATATGTTACGACAACAGGTGGTACAAAATTTGCTGCTATGGATAAGTTATTATTAGATACTAAATTGGTAATAAGTAAAAAAAGTCTATCTGTTATTGTTGTGATAGAAGACAAAGTGGAAGATGGCAATGCTACAGCATCAATTAAATCAGTTAGTTTAAATGGGGTAATAGCAGGTGATATTGTGAATGTTGGAACTTATCCAAGTACAACTTTCTCTAGTAATAGTGTTGGCCAAGGTAAGGCAGTTACATTTGCGGGAGACTTTGTATTAACAGGTGGCGATGCCGCAAATTATGAATTAGTTCAACCAACGGGAGTAGTGGGAAATATTTTGGAGAATAATTTACCTAATACTGGTGAAGCAAATGATATCGTTGCCACATTTATGAGTTTTGCACTTCTTGTATGTATGAGTTTATATATAAAAGTAAAAAGGAAAGAACTATATTTAAAATAAATAGTTTTGTCTTAAATAATAGATGATATAAATATTAAAGTCCTAATTCAAGTTTATGCTGAATTAGGACTTTAAGCTAAAATGCTATAATTTATTCACTAAAAAAGTAAGTATTATATTATTATATAGTTACTTCTTTTTATTTTTTGCGCCAAGCAATGGATTAATAATAGCATATTGAATTTGATGTTTATTATAAAGTGGACTATACACTTTATATTGCTTATCATTAATAATTAAATCAATTGCTTTTCCATCATACAATGCTTTAGTAACATTAGTAATTTCTACACGTTTTAATTTTAATAAAATAGTCTTATTATTAATAAAGATTAAACGTGTTGTATTTAATACGGCAAATATAGCAAAAACAGTACTAACGATTGTTGATGCAACATCATAATATGGCATTATAAACAATGAGTATAAGGCATATAGTGCAATCATAACTGTTTCTAGCATTTGTAATATAGAAAATCTAAATCTTGTAGTTGGGTCTTGTCTATACATAACTACTAAATTGATAATTAATAATGTATACACATAAACGATAACTACTTTTGATAATAAGAACATTCCTAAATAGACATTCTCCATAAATAATTCCCCCTAAGCAGTAATATATTATCACAAAAACTTACAAATGGAAATCGTAATATATTTGTAACATATATTACTTACAATTAATAAGAAAAACTATGCTATAATAAATAAAAAGTCTTTCGGTAATATGTCAAGAGAAGAAAACTAAGTAAAATAAAAAACTTCCAACATGAAGTAATGAATTGGGCACAGTAAAAACAAAAGCCATATTTGGCTAAAAAATTTAGGGTAAACCTAAATTATGAAGTT
>JAVBUP010000058.1:0-19817 GCA_031555175.1 Coprobacillaceae bacterium | reverse complement strand
TAATAAAATATCTATCTGGGCTTTCTTTTTATCATCTATTTGTTTATAATTCATATGAGCTCCTTTTCGTCGGGTGAGCTCTTTTATTATATCAAAAAAACCACACCTCTGTGGTGCGGTTCAATTTTGAATTAAGGAAAGAAATGGCTCAGGCCATTTCTTTTGATTTCCCCCTAATTATGTAAAATGCAATCCCAATTGCAACAATGAAGATAGATATAAATTGTGATGTTGAGAATGTTCCAACTGCACCACGAATTAAATCACCACGATAGAATTCTATTATGAATCTTCCAATGCCATAACATATTAAATATACTGCCCCTACTTGACCTTTTTTCTTAGCTTTTAGTGAGAAGAATACTAATAACCCAAATAAAGCAAAATCAAATGCGCTTGATATTAACTGAGTTGGTAGTAATGATACCCCTCCAGGAGCAAATGAATCTACTGGAAAAATAACTCCGATGAAGCTATTTGTTTCCATTCCATAACAACACCCCGCAAGATGACAACCAATTCGCCCAAACCCTTGTGCCAGGGCAACTTGGGGTATGATTAAATCAAAGTATTGCAAGAAATCAAGATGCATTTTCTTACAAAATATATAGGCACCCGCGATACCACCGATTATGGCACCATATACCACATAACCATTTGAAAGATCAATCAATAACATTGGGTTAGACATTACTTCTTTATATTGAGTTATTGCATAAAGCAATTTAGCACCAACTACTCCTCCAACAAGCGCCCAAGCAGCAAGTGTGTCAATAAAGTCGATTGCAATATTTTTTTTCTTAGCTCTATATTTTGTAACAATATAAGCGGCTGCAACTCCAGTTGCAATCATTAATCCATAAGCGTATACCGTAACCGGTCCGATCGTAAATAATTCGTTATGCATAAAATATACCTTCTTTCATAAATAAGTACTTAATAATACATATACTAGACATTAAATTTGAAATGCATGATATCTCCATCTTGAACGACATATGTTTTTCCTTCTTGTCGAACTCTACCAGCATCTTTTGTAGCAGCTTCTCCACCATACTTCATTAAATCTGCATATGAATATGTCTCAGCTTTAATAAACCCGCGTTGGAAATCAGTATGAATGATTCCAGCACATTCAGGAGCTAACATTCCTTTTCTAAAAGTCCACGCTCTAACTTCCTCTACTCCTACTGTAAAGTATGTACATAAACCTAGTAATGAATACGCTTCTTGAATCAAGGCGTCTAATCCAGATTGTCCAATTCCTAAATCTTCCAAGAATATTTGTTTTTCTTCTCTATCTAATCCTGCTAATTCTGATTCAATTTTTGCACAAATCGGCACTACACCAGAACCTTCTTTTTTAGCATATTCAATAACACTGACATAATATGGATTTTCTAGTGGATTTTCTAAATCTTCTTCACCAAGATTTGCTACATATATCAATGGTTTCATCGTCAAAAGATTAAACTGCCTAAGTACATTAATTTCTTCCTTATCCAAATCAAGTGCTCTTGCAGGTAATTCATGATCTAATGCTTCTTTTACTTTTTTTAAAATATCATACTCCACTTTTGATTCTTTATCGCCAGTCAATGCCTTCTTTTCTATTCTAGCAATTCTTGTTTCAACTGTCGATAAATCTGCAAAGATTAATTCAAGGTTAATTACTTCAATATCCCTAATTGGATCTACGCCACCTTCAACATGCGTTATATCACTGTCTCTAAAACAACGAACTACTTCGCAAATTGCATCAACTTCGCGAATATTTGCTAGGAATTTATTCCCTAAACCTTCACCTTTACTCGCACCCTTTACTAAACCAGCAATATCTGTAAATTCAAATGTAGTTGGTATAGTTCTTTTTGGGTTAAACATTTTCACCAACTCATTAATTCTTTCATCTGGAACTTCAACTACTCCTACATTTGGATCAATTGTCGCAAATGGATAATTAGCTGCTTCTACTTGAGCATTTGTAATTGCATTAAATAATGTTGATTTTCCTACATTTGGCAAGCCAACAATTCCTGCTGTTAATGGCATATTCTATTCTCCTTCTTTTCTTAAAACTTTTTTTAACTTTTTATCAAATGTTGCTCTTGGAAGCATGATAATTGCATTACATCCAAGACACTTTATTTTTATATCTGCACCTACTCGAACAATTTGCCATTCTTTCGATTTCTTACATGGATGTGGTTTTTTCATTTCAACGATATCATTTAAATTATACTCCATGATTATCACCCCTTATTTATTATAAGCAAGCATTGTGTTTTCCAAAAGCATAGCGATTGTCATTGGCCCAACACCCTTTGGCACAGGAGTTATCATACTTGCAATACTTTCTACATCATCAAAATCTACATCCCCACATAGCTTATTATTTTCATCTCTATTCATACCAACATCTATAATTACTGATCCATCTTTAACATACTCATGATTAATCATTTTAGCTTTCCCAATTGCAACAATTAAGACATCTGCCCTTTTACAAACTTCCTTCAAATTATCAGTTTTTGAATGACAAATTGTAACAGTTGCATTTTCATGCAAAGCTAATAAAGATACTGGTTTCCCAACAATGTTACTTCTCCCAACTACTACTACTTCTTTACCAGCTAAATCATAGCCAATTGTCTTAAGCATGGCCAGTATCCCTTTAGGAGTGCAAGGCACTAGTTTTGCTGTTCCTAAAAATAATTTCGCAATGTTTTGTGGATGGAATCCATCAACATCTTTGGAAGGATCGATAGTCTCTAAGATAGTCTTTTCATCTATATGTTTAGGCAATGGCAGTTGAACTAATATTCCATCTACTGCTCCATCTTTATTAAGTGCTTTAACTAAAGATAGTAATTCTTCTTGTGTAGTCTCTTCATCTAATCTGTATATTTCTGAGTCCATACCTATTCTCTTACAAGTTTTTTCTTTATTATTCACATATACACTGCTTGCTGAATTACATCCAATTTGCACAACTACTAGTTTAGGAGTTCGCTGATTATTCTGCTTAATTTTATCTATATCTAATTTTATTTTCTCTAAAATAGATTCTGCTATTTCTTTTCCATTTATAATCATTTTTATACCTCCTTGCATATACCTTTCTATTATATAATTTTTAATAAAGAAAATCAAAGAAAAGAAAAAGCTTCTCATTGAGAAGCCTTCTATTATTTTTTAAAGTTTGCGATTGTTTCAAGAGCAGTGTCTAATACTTTAGCACCATTCATTGTCCCATAATCCATCATATTAATTACTGCTACTGGAACTTTACCATCAACTAATTTTTCAGTTGCAGCTAATCTAAAACGAATTTGTGGGCCAAGAAGGATAACATCAATATTAGGATCCTTTGCCCAGTTTTCTGCTACAGATGCATCTGGTACTGCCCAGATATCGATATCTAATCCTTTTTCTTTAGCTGCAGCTTCCATTTTTGTAACTAATAAACTAGTTGACATTCCTGCAGAACAAGCTAACATAATTCTCATTTTATTTTCCTCTTTTCTTTATTTTTTTACTTCAACTAAAAACTTCCTAGCGTTCTAGAAAGCTTTTCACTTTTTATTTTTTAAACTCTTCAATGGCTTGAAGTGCAGTATCTAATACTTTAGGACCATTCATCATTCCATAATCCATCATATTAATTACAGCTACTGGCACAGCTCCATCTACTAGTTTAGTGATAGCTGCTAATTTATATTTAATTTGTGGGCCAAGAAGAATAATATCGATTGGTTCTTTTGTCCAGTTTGCTTCTACTGATGCTTCAGGTACTGCCCAAATATCAATATCAAGTCCTCTTTCTTTTGCTGCATTTTCCATTTTTGTAACTAGTAAGCTAGTTGACATACCAGCTGCACATGCTAACATAATTTTCATTTCGTTTTCCTCTTTTCTTAAAATATTGTCTGTATTCATTATACAATATTTGAAACCCTTTTCAAGAGTTTTCGCTACTCTTTTTGCATTTGACTGTAAAATTTTTTCAATTTATGAAAAAATATTGTCATTATATTTGCTAAATATAAACATAAGTATTCAACATTCTAATTATATAATGAAATAGTTAAGGATCACTATAGTTTTCCCATTATCTTTATATTAATAATAATATTTATCATAAGCTTTTTTATTCCTAAATCTCAACTTATTCTAAAACAAAAAAGATAAACCGGAGTTTACCACTTTTTGTCAGACAATATTTTTAAAAGAGTGTACTATTTCTTAAAATCCTCAATGGCATTAAGAGCGGTATCTAATACCTTTGCGCCATTCATTGTTCCGTAGTCCATCATATTTATTACGGCAACAGGTACTGCACCATCTACTAACTTAGTAATTGCTGCTAGTTTATATCTTATTTGTGGACCTAAGAGAATTATATCTATAGGCTCTTTTTTCCAGTTTTCTTCAACTGACTTTTCTCCAACCGCCCAGATATCAATTTCTAGTCCTCGTTCCTTCGCTGCTGCTTCCATTTTCGTAACAAGTAAACTTGTGGACATCCCACCAGCGCAAGATAGCATTATCTTCATATTTTTCTCCCTTCTATATTAATTCTAGTATACATCGCCATATTTTTTTTGCAAGGAGCTAGCTATTATTTGAGACTACTCTTTCAAATAATTATGCTTTGTATATTTATTTGTGATAACATATTCTCACATCAAAAGTCTATTTCAAATAATAGTAGTTTATTCAAATCTAGCTAGATCAAGAACTATTGTATAAACAAAAAAATAGACTCTCAAGTCTATTTTACTTTTTTAGTGAATCAATAACATGACGAGCAACATATACACCATTTGCTCCAGCTTGAGCTAAACCGCGAGTTAACCCCGCTCCATCTCCTGCTACGTATAGCCCGTCTATTTCTGTTTCAAATCCTTCTTTTACTTTTGGTCTTGCAGAATAGAATTTTGCTTCTACTCCATATAATAATGTATGCTCATTCGCAATTCCTGGAGTAACATGATCTAAAGCTTCAATCATTTCAACTATCGATTTCATTGTATTGTATGGAAGTACTAATCCCAAATCTCCTGGCACTGCCTCAGGCAATGTTGGAATTGTATATCCTTCTTTTAAACGTTTAGTAGTAGTACGACGTCCTTTTTTAATATCTCCATATCTTTGTACTATAATACTTCCATTAGAAAGTTTATTAGCTAGCTGACTAACTTCATGCGCAAATTCATTTGGCATATTGAATGGTTCATCAAATACATGAGATACAAGTAATGCAAAGTTAGTGTTCTCGGAACCAAGTTTTGGATCATGATATGCATGACCATTAGCAAGCATTGTACCAGAATGATTCTCCACAACAACATGTCCACTTGGATTTGAACAGAATGTTCTTACCTTTGTTCCGACAGTTGTGTTATAAACAAACTTTCCTTCATATAAGTTTTTATTTATTTCTTGCATTACAATATTGCTAGTTTCTACACGCACACCAATATCAACTTGATTATTGTACATATCTAATCCATGCTTTTTAAAGATTTTAGTTAGCCACGCTGAACCATCACGTCCTGGAGCAACTACTACTTTTTTAGCATTTATTACCTCACCATTTTCCAATATTATCCCGACAACTTTATTGTCCTCAACAATTATATCATCTACTAGAGTTTTAAATCTCATATCGATATGATTTTTTAATTCATTATTCATTTCAGTTAAAATTCTAAGATTTTCTTCTGTTCCTAAATGTCTAACTTGTGCTCTTAATAACTTTAATCCAACTGCATACCCAGTTCTTTCAATTTCTTTAATCTTTTCAGTTGTAGGGTCAGTAATTTCTTCTGTAGCACCATGTTTTAAATATAGATCATCAACATATCTAATTAATTCTTCTACTTCTCTGTTATCTAAATAGTCAGTTAGCCATCCACCAAATTCACTAGTGATATTGAACTTCCCATCAGAGTACGCTCCTGCTCCACCAAATCCACATGTAATTGAACATGCAGGTAAACAACCTGGATTACCATCTTTAATTACTGGGCATTGCTTTATTTTCTTATCTTTGATTGGACAATGACGATTGCCAATATTATGACCTTTATCAATCAACATTACCTTTAAACTAGGATCTTTTAAATAAAACTCATAACAAGCCCCAATCCCAGCAGGTCCTGCACCAACTACTATTACATCTACTTGACTCATTTCTGCTTCCTCCTATACAACATATAACTACAGGCAGTTAGTTTTTAAACTTTACCTAATCTTCAATTAATCCCATAATCTCTAGAATTCTGTTTAAATCATTTACACCATTATATTTAATTGTAATACTGTTATCATCAACACTAATTTTAGTTCCATACTTTTTTCTCATTAGTCCTTCTACATAAGTGAAATGCTTATCCTTTTCCACTTTAGGAGTATCTTTTTTTAACTTTCCTAATTCTAACCCACGAACAATATTTTCTACATCTCTGGCTGTCAAGTTATCTTCAACTGCTCTTGTTGCAATTTGGACTGCTTTATCTTTATCTAATGTGATTAATGGACGAACATGGCCCATTGACAACTTGCCATCTAAAACTAAGTTCTGAATTTTCTCAGGTAATGTTAATAAACGCATGGTATTAGCAATATGCGATCTTGATTTCCCAATACGCTCAGCTAACTTTTCTTGAGTTAAGGATAATCTTTCCATGATAGCTTTATATGCTTGTGCTTCTTCAATAGCGTTTAAATCCTCACGTTGAATATTTTCAAGTAATGCTATTTCCATCATTTGATCATCGCTAAAATCAACAATAATTGCTGGAATTCTTTCTAATCCTGCTATCTTACTTGCTCTTACACGTCTTTCTCCAGCAACGATTTCATAACCTTGAATTGATTTTTTTAAGATTACTGGCGTAAATACCCCATGTTGCTTAATTGATGATGCTAACTCAGCCAGTTTTTCTTCATCAAAATAACGCCTTGGTTGATAAGGATTTGGTCTAATATCTTTTAATTCTACTTCTACTTGATTAGATTTTGGTGTGTTATTCTCAATATCATTAATTAGTTCAGTAATATCTCCACCAAAGATTGCATCTAGGCCTTTCCCTAGTTTCGGTTTTTGATTAGCCATTTTTAGAAATCACTTCCTTTGCTAGTTGGGCATAAGCTCTTGCCCCTTCTGATTTCCCATCAAAATCAAAGATTGATAATCCTTGTGATGGTGCCTCACTTAATTTAATATTTCTTGGAATTTCACTACGATATACTTTTTCTCTAAAATACTTTCTTACTTCTTGACTTACTTCAATACTTAACTTAGTTCTTGAATCAAGCATTGTGAGCAGCACTCCTTCAATTGTTAATTGCGGATTGAATACTCTTTGCGTTAATTGAATGGTACTTAATAATTGAGTTAGACCCTCAAGAGCATAATACTCACATTGCACAGGAATGATTACTGAATCAGCTGCCGTCAAAGCATTAGTATTTAGTAATCCCAAAGATGGTGGGCAATCAATAATAATGAAATCAAAATCATTTTTAATCTCTTCTAACTTTGCCTTAAGTATCTTTTCTCTTCCCTGTTTTACTTGAGCAAGTTCTAAATCTGTACTCGCTAAATCAATTGTCGCTGGAATTACTTGTAAGCCATTGATGTCTGTATTCACTAAGGCATCTCTTACTTTACCTTGCCCCATAATTATATCATACATATTTGTTGTTACCATTGTGCGATCTACACCAATTCCATGTGTAGCATTTCCTTGCGGATCAATATCTGCTAGCAATACTTTCTTTCCTAAATAGGCAAGCCCTGCTGCAAGATTCACACTGGTTGTCGTCTTACCAACTCCACCTTTTTGATTGGTAACTGCAATAATCTTTCCCATATTATTCTCCCTTCCACTTTTTAATACGAATAGTAATTACATATTCGTCTTCTTTTTCTATCTCTTCTTTTTCAACTACACTGCCAGTTTTCTTAACCATTTCAACTGCCTGGTTAATTGTATTAATAGCAATTTTTACGTTTTGTGTAATGCCACGATTTGCCTTATTTAGCGGCTTAATTTTAGATTGAACTAAATCTTCTGTTTGTTTAACAGTTAAATCTTTACTAATTATTTGTTCCATAACATCATTCATCTTCTTTTCATTACGAAGTGATAATAATGCTCTAGCATGTCTTTCTGATATACTGCGTTCCCTTACTTTAGTTTGGATATTATCAGGGAGATTTAATAATCTCAATTTATTAGCAATAGTTGATTGCTTCTTACCAACTTTAGTAGCTAACTGACTTTGCGTATAATTATGACTCTGCATTAGCTTTTCATAGGCTATTGCCTCTTCAATCGCTGTTAAGTCTTCTCTTTGAATATTCTCAATGATCGCAATTTCAGCTGATTGCTGTTCACTATAATCTTGCACTATACAAGGAACTTCTTTAAACCCAGCAATGTAAGCAGCACGGTATCTTCTTTCTCCTGCCACTAATTCATATTGATCATCACTTATTGCTCTAACCACTAATGGTTGAATTAACCCATTCTCTTGGATAGACTGCGCTAATTCAACAATTGTATCTTTTTCAAATCTTGTTCTAGGTTGATACTTATTTGGAATGATTGCATCAACGCTAATTATTTTTAGTTCTTTGTTCTCCATATCGTATTCCCCTATAATGGTTGTTTCTTTATTTTGGCAAATGGTCGTGGATAACTCTTTGGAGTATCCTTAACTTTTTTTACATATACATTTACTCTTAAAGATTCCTCTTTGGGTAGCATAAACTCTTTTACTTGAATAACTTCCCCACCAAGTATGCTAATCCCTTTTCTCGCTTCTGCTATTTCTTCAGCTGCAATACTACCTTTCAAAGAAATGAAATATCCATCCTTTTTTACTAACGGCAAGCATAACTCATCTAATATATTTAATCTAGCTACAGCTCTAGCTGTAACTATATCAAATGATTCACGATGATCTTGCGCATATTCTTCCGCTCTAGCAGCAACTGCCAAAACATCAGTCAACTTTAATTCTTGAATAAGATGATTTAAGAATGTAATTCTCTTATTTAATGAATCTACTATTACTATTTTTAAGTTAGGATAAATGATTTTTAGAGGAATTGAAGGAAATCCAGCTCCAGCTCCAATATCACATATACTTTGAGAATCTAAATCATGGTAGAAAGACAAAGTTATTGAATCATAGAAATGTTTTAAATATACATCTTCTTTATCTAAAATATTTGTAAGATTCATCTTACTGTTCCATTCAACTAACAACTCATGATATCTATTAAATTGATTAAGTTGATTTTGATTTAATTCTATCCCTTTTTCTCTTAGAGCTAGTACAAATTGTTCAATATTCATCTTTTATCCCTCACTTCCCAATTATAACAAAATTCTCGCTATTAATATACTTTTATTCGTACAAAAAAGAAGAAACAGAATTTAATCTGTCTCTTTATAATGTTGTTTTAAGTAGATAAGCAATACAGCTATATCCGCCGGATTAATACCTGAAATACGACTAGCTTGACCAATAGTAATTGGTTTAATATTTGATAGCTTTTGTTTGGCTTCTAAAGATAGATTTATAATATCTTGATAATCAATATTGCTAGGTATTTCTTTTTCATCCATTTTTAACTGCTTTTCAACTTGTCTTAATGTCTTTTCAATATACCCTTGATACTTAATTTGAATATCAATTTGGTCCATTTGTTCGTCAGATAAAATTGGATATTCATCCAAATAAGGAAGTAACGCTCGATAATTACACTCTGGTCTTTGAATTAACTCTTTTGCACTAATACCTTCAGTTAGCTTTGCTGTTCCTAATTCTTCTAGTAAATTATTGATTTCATGCTTAGGCGTAAAACGGATTGTTTTTAGTCTATCAATTTCATCATTAATTTGATCAATCTTAACTTCAAATCTATGATATCTATCATCACTAACCAATCCGACATCATATCCGTATTTCATTAATCTTTGATCGGCATTATCATGTCTTAATAATAAACGATACTCAGCACGTGAAGTTAATAAGCGATATGGTTCTTTTGTTCCTTTAGTAACAAGGTCATCAATTAATACACCTATATATGCTTCATCACGTCTTAGAATTAATGGTTTCTCTTTTTCTATGCTTCTCACAGCGTTAATACCGGCAATTAGTCCTTGACCAGCTGCTTCTTCATATCCCGAAGTACCATTAATTTGCCCAGCCGTGTATAAATTTTTGAGTAGCTTAGTTTCTAACGTTGGCCATAATTGCGTTGGATCAATAGCATCATATTCAATTGCATATGCATACTTCAATACTTCACATTGCTCTAATCCTGGTAATGATCTAATCATTTGATATTGGATATGATGAGGCAATGATGTTGAAAATCCTTGAATATATATACTATCTAAATGCCTTGATTCTGGTTCTAAGAAAATCTGATGTCTCTCTTTATCACTAAAGCGTACGACTTTATCTTCTATGGATGGACAATATCTTGGTCCTATCCCTTCTACAATACCAGAATACATGCTTGATAAATGAAGGTTTTCATTTATTAACTGATGCGTTAATGGTGTCGTATATGTTAAATAACATGGCTCTTGCTCTTCAAGAGGAATAAATAAATTAGTTTCAAAACTAAATGCTAAGTTAGCATTTGTACCATATTGTATTTCAGTTTTAGAATAATCAATACTATCTTTTTTAATACGAGGTGGTGTTCCAGTCTTAAGTCTTAAGATAGTAAAGCCTCTTTCTTTGAGCTTATCTGATAGATATAAAGATTGGCGTTGATTATCTGGACCAACATGAGTAATTTGGTCACCAACTAAAACTCTAGATTTTAAATAGGTACCAGTAGTTAAAATAACAGCTTTTGATTCTAATTTTGTCCCATCTTCTAAAATTACTCCACTTACTTTATTATCAATAATTATTAAATCTTCCACCATTGCTTCAAGCAATGTGACATTAGGTTCTTTTTTCAAAATATCTAACATCATTTTTGGATAATCAATTTTATCAGCTTGTGCTCTTAGCGATTGCACCCCTGGTCCTTTTGCAGTATTCAACATTTTCATTTGTAGATATGTAGCATCTGCTGTTTTTCCCATTTGTCCACCTAAAGCATCTATCTCTCTTACTACGATTCCTTTAGCAGGTCCTCCGATTGATGGATTGCATGGAAGACTACCAATGTTATCTAAATTACTTGAAATTAATAGTGACTTCATCCCCATTCTAGCTACAGCTAAAGTTGCCTCTATTCCAGCATGACCACCACCAACTATTATTACATCTTGCATACAATTCACCTCCAAGCAAATATTATATGATAAATTGAGTATTTATACAAATAAAACGTTTCTCAAATAAGTTAAGCAAGTGTAGCTTAACTTATTATAATAATATTTCAAACAAAAAATGGCTTTCGCCATTATTTGTTATAACAATATCTGCTTCCAGATCCTACTGATAGAATCTTGTAGTTCGTGTTATATGTAGTTCCTCCACTAGCATAAGTAACACCGATGTTTTCTCCTCCAGTGAATAAATCAATTGAAGTTCCATAAACACCACGGTCTAAGACAATACCTTTGAAAGTTCCTAAACTATTCCCATTTCTGTCCTTCATTTTGTGATTTGACACTTCAATAATTGTACAGAATGGAATTGAAGGATCAGCTGCTAACACCCAGTAGTTTTCACCTTTATATGTGATATAAGGAGTTCCGTTGCTGTTTACACCATATACTGATACAGGTAATCCCGCTGCAGTTCCGCCATATCCGCCGTTATTTCTTCCACTACATCCTTTACAGTCAGCACCATAACGAGTTAATCTTCCTGTAAAGAAAGCTCCCGCTTGTACAGTACTATATCCAATAACTTTATCAGTCGCTTGGATTGTTGATGGGACATCTACTAGATATCTATCCGTTTCTACACCATTAACATATTTAACGTTGTAAATATTAGTAATACTTCCATCAGCTCCCTCTGTTAATACTTTAGTACTAAACAAAGGAACACTTAAATCTACTTTTTTAACCGTATTTTTTGCAATGGCTACAATATCTTCTTCTTGTGCATACGTAACACGATTAATTGTAACGACATCTCCTTCAGCTACTACTTGATTTAGTGGCATACTAATTTCATCAAGAGTGCTTACATTCATCTCTAAAACATCTAAAACATATTCTAATGATCTTTCTCTAACTTCTACTTCTACTGCTTCATTAGTCCCATCGATAATTGAAATAACAACAGTTTTATTACTATCAACTATAGTTCCTACTGCTCCAATTGTAGTAAGAGAAAGCGTACCTGCTAAATATATTGCTACTAACATTACTAGTCCCGAATAACGGGAGTCTGATTCTTTAAAAAACTTCTTTATCTTTGTAATCATAAAATTACCTCCTTATTTAATACCAAATACTTTCTTGGCATTAAATGTCGTATGTTGGGCGACTTCATTTACATCCAGGTTTCTTAGTCTAGCTATCTCCTGCGCGACATAAACTACGTTCGCCGGCTCATTCAACTTTCCTCTATATGGATGAGGAGTTAAATAAGGGCAGTCAGTTTCGATCAACAATTTTTCTAAATCTATTTTCATTGCCACTTCTTTGGGTGTCTTTGCATTAGCGAATGTTACAGGTCCGGCTAAAGATATATAGTATCCTATACTTATAAATCGTTCAGCCATTTCATAACTACCACTATAGCAGTGCATCACGCCGAAATGTTGACCAGCTTCAAGATAATCAAATGTGTCTTGCAATGCATCTCTACTATGAATTACTAACGGCTTATTGTAATTCTTAGCAATCTTAATCTGCGCTTGGAAAACTTCAATTTGTTTTTCCTTTGGACAATAATCATAATGATAATCTAATCCAATCTCTCCTAAAGCTACTACTTTGGGGTCTGACATTAACTCATCTATCTTTCGCAAGTCCTCGTCTGTTACATCTGCGCTATCATTTGGTCCAATACCGACGGCAGCGTACACATTCGAGTACCTGTTAGCAATCTCAACTGCTAACAGACTTGAGGCAACGTCATAACCAACACATATCATATATGATATATTATTGCTTATGGCATTACTTAGATGGGTTTCTATATTACTAAATAATCTTGCATCATTAAGATGAACGTGAGTATCAAAGTACATATAATCACCCCGGCTATTGATTATACATTAATCAATTCAAAAAGTCAAATTTGCTAGATTTATTCGGCTTTTTTGTAAGAATCTTGTCTATATTTGTTATATAGATAGTATCTTTACTACACTAATCTTTACCCCATTTTAATTTTTTAAACATTAAATTTTGTCGGATTCTGTCCTTTCTTGTAAAAATGAGTTATCACATTAGTTGATAGATTATATTCTTAATCTATCTATCTATACTTATTATTAAGCAATCAAAAAATACCATAAAAATAATTATTTATAATAAATCGAAATAAACCTCATTAAATCATGACTTTTTCGACATTAGTCGACTTAAAAAGGGCTTATTTAAAGCCCCTAATCACTAATTCTTACTTCAATAATCTTACCAATATACATGCGATGGGGTAACTCATTATCATAATAGTGTGTAACTACATCCTTAGGCATATTAGCAACATCTAAATCATTATAATATATTTTTTCACAAATAAAAGTAATACTCGCTTCCTCAAAAGAAATAAAATTTTCTTCTTCAATAACATTTAATCCGCTTTCTTTGATCTTGTCTCCATCTCTACCTGATTTACTCCCTAATAATCCTAAAGTTTTTATATATTCATTTGTAAAGTAAGAGACTGTGAAATAATTACTATCATTTATAAACTCATAAGTATAACGAGCTGGCTTGACGTATACTGAAACACTAGCCCATTCCCAAATTTTTCCAAACATAAACCAACTGGCAGTCAAAGTGTTATACCCTTTATTACTTTTAGCTGATACTAAGGCCCATCCTTTAATATCTTCTACTACTTCTTGTCTTAAGAAACTAACTATCTCTTGCTTACTTGTTAATATCTTCATATTTCCTCCTATTTACCTATACAGAATCTCTTAAATAATTCATCAAAGAAGTCTTCCTTAGATTCTTCTCCTAGTATCTCTTTTAAGTTAATCCAGGCTTCATATAAATCTACCACAATTAAATCTGTAGGGATTAGATTATGCATTGCTTCAATTGCTCTAGATAGAGCACTACTCGCTTTATTCAATAAATCAATGTGTCTAACATTAGAAATATATGTATTGTCATTATTTTTAATTGTCCCTAAATCAAATAATTCTCTAATCTTATCTTCTAATGGATCAATAAAATGATGTAAAGCAGATACTTCTACTCCATCTACTTCAATACCTTTACCTAAATCCATTTTATTTAAGACATAAATAGTTTTCTTATCTTTAGTTAATTCTATTAATTCTTTATCAGCTATTGATAATGGTTGGCTTCCATCTAATACAAGTAATACTAATTGTGCTTCATTTATTGCTTTTTTACTTCTCTCAACACCAATTTTCTCCACAATATCATAAGTATCTCTGATACCTGCAGTATCAATTAAGTTTAATACTATTCCATCTAAATTAACATAACCCTCAATAACATCCCTTGTAGTACCAGCTATATCTGTCACAATAGCTTTATCTTCTTGAAGTAATTCATTTAATAAACTTGATTTCCCAACATTAGGTCTACCAATAATAGCTGTCTTAATTCCATCTTTGATAATTTGACCATTATGAGATTGATCAATAATTTTGCTCATTTTAGATTGCAATGCAATAGCTTGCGATAACAAAGTTGTCGCAGTTAGCTCTTCAATATCATCATATTCTGGGTAATCAATATTAACTTCTATTTGTGTAATTATTTTGATTAAGTCTTCTTTTAAATCTTTAACTAAACCAGAGACTCTACCATCAATACCCTTCATAGCTAACTGGCTAGATTCTCTTGTTTTTGCACTAATCATATCTGAGATGGCTTCAGCTTGAGCTAAATCTATTCTTCCGTTCAGGAATGCTCGTTTTGTAAACTCGCCAGGTTCTGCTAATCTTGCTCCAGCTTGTAGGCATAATTCCAATATATATTTTGTAATATACATTCCACCATGACAATTAATTTCTACAACATCTTCGACAGTAAATGTCTTTGGAGCTTTAAACACACTAACTAATACTTCATCTATCCTCTTATTATCATGTTCAATATAACCATAATGAATAGTTCTATTCTTAGCATTATTGATATTCTTAGAAAACATGCTATCAACTATATTAATAGCATCATCTCCACTAAGTCTAATGATTGATATTGCTGCTTCGCTCATTGAGGTCGCGACAGCTACGATTGTATCATTTTGCATTCTAAAACTCCTTCCCTATTCCCTACTTGTCACTATTATCAATAATTACTTTACTATCAGCACCCAGTAATGGCGTTATACCACCATGAAATGTTCTTATATATAAAACGCCTGTCTCTCTATCCTTAATTATATCCGCACGTAAATCCCAATACCCATACTCATTTTCTTCATCAACTCTAGTTTCTGTTTGATGATATATTGTAACAAATCTCTTACTAGTATCTATATTTTTTTCCATATTATTTCTCCTGTTAAGCTCACTAAAATTTTATTTCTAATATTACTATATTCATATATTAGCATAATCAATATGAAAATACACCAACGATTGTTGGTGTATAGACAAATTAACATTTCTAATTATTTTTCTCTTCTTTTTTCTTTAGTTTAATAAACGATACTGCTTGTACACCTAAACCTATTGTGACAAGTGCTATACTTCTTCCAATTTCTCCAGTGTTTGGTAAAGCACCTGGATTATTTTGTGGTTGAATTACTTCAATCGTCTGATTTGCAGATATAGCTTCGTAATCATTTATATTCTCTTTATAAATATAAGTTTATGCAGACTTCTATTTAAAATTTTCGATTCGTTTTCTATAATAAAATGCACCCTTCTCGTTTGATTTTTACTCTAACTTTGAGGGCGCACACTACTACTATTTTTATCCTTTGAATTAACTAAATTGTCTTATCTTTTTATAAGCCCTTATAAGAACCCATAATGATATACATAATATGTAATAATCTGTTTCACTACTTCCAGTATCTGGCAGAATTACTGGTCCAGGATCTATATTTCCTGTTTCAGTTCCATAGTATATCCCAAATGAAGGCAGGTGCGTAGTTTCATCTACTTCCCATATGCGATATTTTGAAAGAGCAACATCCACTCCATATGCTGTGTGAGCACTTGTAACAGCTGCTGCTTTCCATAATCCTCCTGTTTCTGGTGTATCATCATTTAGTGCTTCATATACATTTGCATATGTTCCAACCACTTGATTGTATGCATCCTCTAACGTTTCATATTGAAAATTGTTTTCTACTACAAAACCTAAGTCTACATCATAGTCTTCATCATTATAGAGGCTTCCAAACATATCACCAAAATCAGATATGGCAAGGTTATTTACTACTGAATCATTGTAAACTTTTCCAGCAATGCTTCCAAAGTAATAAACTCCTCCATCATAATTGTCCAAACCAACATAGTTCATCATAGTAAAATTATTTAGTACACAAAATAATGATGGCATATTTGTGGCTGATGTGTAGCCTACTACTCCCCCTACATACACTTCCCCCCATGTAGATATTCCAGTCAAGAATACACCAACCGTACTCCATGTATTGGTGATAACACTATCATAGTTTGATCCTACTACTCCTCCTACATATATATCGCCATATATATTAATACCGCCATATAGTCCTGATGATTCATCAATAGCTAAAGTTCCATCTGTTACGAATATACTATTCATAGTCGTTTTTTTATCTGCATATCCAATTGCACTACCAATAGAAATCGTTTCAAATGATGTAGTATTTCCGTCATATACATTGTCGCTCAAAATTTCAACAACTGGATTTTCAATTTGAATATCACGTATTTGTGTTCTCACACTTTCTGATTCTCCCATTGTTAATCCTGCAACAACACCAACAAAAGTGTTTGATAGATATTCTTGGTCTTGCGTACTATAAGATATAATTGGATCAACAAATTTTATGTTTTTTATTGTACTGCTATCTACTCTACCAAACATTCCAGTATAAGAGATATTTTCTCCAAAATAACTATCATATCCATAATTAATAACATCTTTAATTGTGAGACCCAATATTGCGTTGTTTTGACCATCAAATGTGATTCCATTAATGGTTACTGGAGTCCAATAGTAACCTGACAAATCTATATCAGCTGCTAACTTGATTGTATATCCAGTATAGTCAACAGTCTCAGTATTAGTCTCATAAGCAAACAGCGCTAACTCTTCTGCATTATCAATATACAGCTCATTGCTTTCTGCTTCACCATTTTCATCACCACCATTATCTGCTTCATGGTAGCTATCTGCTCGATAATCCATCCAATGCTCACTTACTCTTGCTTCAACATTAATAATTGATAATGGACTAGTTTTCAATGTCAAATTTACTAATGTCATAACAACTAGTATAGTTGTCATTTTCTTTAATAAGACTTTCTTTTTCATATTATATTTCCTTTCTCTCTATATAACTCATTGTAATTATTTATTATCTTAATTATAGCGGCTCCTTTCTATTGACAAATACGATTATTTAATACAAAATAATCGTATCATTTACGTTAACGTTAAAGTCAATAAAATTAATTAGAAGGCGAGAAAATATGGAAAAAATAGATTACTTTACAATCAATGAAGTTGCCAAGGCACTAGGAGTTACAACAAGAGCTTTAAGATATTATGAACAACTTGGATTAATTACTCCTGGCTTTGTTGACCCAAAAACAAGTTATCGCTACTATAATGCGCTAGATCTTCAGGATATACTTTTAGTATTATTACTAAAGGATGCTGGATTATCCTTAGATGAAATCCTTGATTACATAAAACAAGCAGTTACACCACAGGATAAGATAGAGCAGCTACGCAAACAAATGAAGAATATTGAAATATCTATAGATGTTTTGAAAACTCATTGTACTATTAGAGGTGAACTTCAAGTGAAAAGGGCTACCATTCCTAAATGTATTTGTGTCTGCCAAAATGTAATAGCTCCAGATATCGAGGCTTTTATTTCGATTTATCAAGCATGTGTAGAAAAGGTAATACGAGATGGATGGCGTTTGTCTAGAGAATACCCCTGCTTTTGCGAATTCCCAGATGATGCATTTATTGATAATAATTTATTGCTTAAAAATTTCCCAGTAAAAATTTGTGTTCCTATAATCGAGAATAATAATATTGACTCTTCTTTACTAGAAACTTTTCCAGAAGAAGATATTGTTTATATAAATTTTCGCGGATCTTATGATGAATTATACCAAGCATACGAAGCGCTATATAAATTTATGGCAAAAAATAATTTGGTTCAGGCAGGAAAAGCTAAAGAGTATTATTATGATAGTGTTAACTCTCATTTTGATAAAGACAACTATTTAACTAGAGTTCTTATTCCTGTAAAGCCTAATATAACTGTTTGATAATAAAGTTAAGAAGTTTTTACATTCAAAGATTTATGTTTTCTTTGTAGTCTTTTAAACAAATAAAAAAACATCATTTGATGTTTTTTATTTGTCAATTAGAGTTGATTGAGTTCTTTATAATGTCTTCTGCTCCACTTCCAATTTGATAGATACTCGCTATCATTGTAAGTATTACAAATACACATATAAATGCTAATGACACTCCAGCCTTTTTCTTACACGCAAGTATTTGCTCTTTATACTTTCCATCAGGAATTATATCTTTTTTTCTTAATAATAAATACATAAGTAATCCTGAACTGTTGCTACCAGCTAAGGTAAGGGCGCCCCACCATTTTGGTTTCTCCATCCCTCTACTTTCTGCATCTAATTTAACTAAAGTATACATTTGTATAGAGAGTGATACTGCACCTAATATTAGCCCAAATACTGCTACAACTAAATACCATTTTATTTCCATTCCTCTTTCCTATATTCCTTTGATTATTTGATAGAATAAATATGTTGTACCAATCATCCCTAGTGATGCACTAAACACTACAAGTATTAAATTATACTTAATTAAGCCATTGATAATCATTAATAGTATTAGTAGCAATCCATTTATTGCAATAGCAACATATAATTTCTTGTTACTTTTTACTACATTAGTGCTTTCCTTTAAATATTCCATAATCTCAAGATCTCCTTTCAATAGATCGTCAAGAGAGATATTATATAAATCGCTTAGTTTGATGATACTTACTATATCAGGGTATGATTTGCCATTCTCCCAATTTGATATCGTCTGCCTCGATACATAAATACTTTCAGCTACATCATCTTGCGTTAGTTTTGCATCTGATCGGGCTTTTCTAATTCTTTCACTTATTTCCATAATGTATCTCCCTTCACTCATATTCTTACATGAAATATTGTTTTTCTCTATCAAAAGTCTTTTACATTTCCTATTATATACACAGAATTTCTATACAATAAATACTTTTTTACCTAAATAGATAATTCTGCTTCAATTTTAGTTACTAATGAAGGGACAAGAAAAGGTAGCAATAATTGCAGTTGTCAACGAAAAGTAGACACAATTAAAAACATAGTGAGAACCCTTGCTCAGAAGTATACTGGGCGGGGTTTTTATATTCTAATGCATATGCAGGACGTTCGTAATTAAAATAAGATATATAGAAATCTAAGAAAT
>JAVBUP010000054.1:0-6550 GCA_031555175.1 Coprobacillaceae bacterium | reverse complement strand
TAAAGTTGGACATAGATAAAACTCTCCTTTGTGTAATTGGTCGCAAATTAATCATACATGGGAAGTCATAACTATGTCTATTTATTTTTGGTTAAAACAAAAGATTCTTCTTTACCCCTACGGATATTGAAGAACCTTTTTTTGTTGGTAAACTAAAAAAACCATTATGGTTCTTTTAGTTGGTGTAAGATGAGTAAATGAATCTTTGTAACGTATGTTACAATGTATTATATGTATTAAAACAAAATAGAACTATATGTTTGACTAAGTATCACATCTAAAATGATGTTATTATTTGTGATCCAATTATTCTGGTGATAAGATGGAAAATCTACAGTTTGAAGTATTAGTTAAAGAAGATTTTAAAATAATGCACTACTGGTTAAATTGTGAATATATAAAAACGTAGTATTCGCAAAGCGATATATCATATCAAGGCATAGAAGAAAAGTATTTACCAAGAATAGAGAAAATAGAACTGGTATACTGTTTTGTAGTGTTAATAAAAGGAAAGCAAATCGGATATATTCAATATTATTATCTTAAAGATGTTGCTAATTATAGCTTGCAGGAAGTTGATTATAATGGAATGGTTGGGTTAGATTATTTTATTGGGGATAAGGATTATATTCATAAAAGATACGGAAGCAAAATTCTTACTAAATTCATTAAGAATATACTTTGGAAAAATTCCGAAATAAATGGTTGTATGGAAGATCCAGACTCAAACAATGTCCATGCAATAAAAGTAAATGAAAAAGTCGATTTTAAGTTTGTGACTAGTTTGAAAGTAGATGGGAAAACGCAGTCTATCATGTGGATAAAAAAATGACAAAAATATTAGTAAAATATGTAAAAAGTATTGCATTAATCAAATAAATAATGTAATATAGTAAAGCACGTGTATGTGCGATTTGATGCGTGGAAGGGCGAAAGCCTGATGGACCACAGCACGGACAGAACAAATAGGAGGTGTGTCGCGTGAGTAAAAAAGTAGCAAAAGTTGTTAAAATTCAATTCCCAGCTGGAGGAGCTAAACCAGGACCTGCATTAGCTGGTGCCGGAATCCAAATGCCTAAGTTTTGTACAGCTTTCAATGATCAAACTAGAGATCGTATGGGTGAAACAGTTCCAGTAATTATTACTGTATACGAAGACAAAGATTTCGATTTCGTATTAAAAACTGCTCCTGCAAGTGAGATGCTTAAAAAAGCAGCTAACGTAAAAAGCGGATCTGCAACTGCTGGTAAAACAGTTGCTGGTACTATCACAGTTGATCAATTAAGAAGTATCGCTGAGTACAAATTACCAGATTTAAATGCTAATGATGTTGAAGGAGCTATGGCTATCGTTGCCGGAACTGCTAAAAACATGGGTATTAATATCGAAGGGTATAACAATTAATCAAACGAAAGTTTGGCCAATATCGTGGGAGGTTAAACCGATTGTACCACATAAGGAGGATAAGCAATGGCTAAGAAAGGTAAAAAGTATGTTGAAGCAGCTGCTTTAATTGAAAAGGGTAAATCTTATTCAGTAGAAGAAGCAATTGCTTTAGTAAAACAAACAAGTAAAGCAAAATTTGATGCTTCTGTAGAAGTAGCGTTCAAATTAGGTGTTGATCCAAAACATGCAGATCAACAAATCCGTGGGGCTGTAGTATTACCTAACGGAACAGGAAAAACTAAAAAAGTGTTAGTCGTAACTCAAGGACAAAAAGTTGCAGAAGCAGAAGCTGCTGGAGCTGATCATGTTGGAGGAAAAGACGTATTAGAACAAATCGCTAAAGGTTGGTTAGATTTCGATGTAATTATCGCTACACCTGATATGATGGGTGAATTAGGGAAATTGGGGAAAATCTTAGGGCCTAAAGGATTAATGCCAAACCCTAAAACTGGAACAGTAACTATGGATGTTACTAAAGCAGTTGCAGACGTTAAGGCTGGTAAGGTAACTTACCGTGTTGATAGAGAAGGTAACGTTCATGTTATGATTGGTAAAGTTTCATTTGCTGATGACAAATTAGTAGAAAACTTTAAAACAATCTTCGATATCTTAGTAAAAGCTAAACCAGCTGCTGCTAAAGGTATCTACATGAAGAACGTTGTAGTATCATCTACAATGGGGCCTGGAATTAAGGTTTCAACATCTTTATAAGATGTAGAAATATATTAGCAATATATATACCGTAGACAGTAACGACGATAAAGTTTAATAATGTTACCGAGGTGTTATAGAATGTTTTTACAAACTATAGCTTCTCGTTTTACGAGGAGCTTTTAAATATAATACTGGTTATATTTATTGCAAACAATAAAATATAGGAGGTGTACACATGAGTATCTCAGCTATCGAATCAAAGAAAGTAGTTGTTTCTGAAATTGCTGACAAATTCAAAAGTGCTCAATCAGCAGTAGTTGTTGAGTATCGTGGATTATCAGTACAAGAAGTAACTCAATTACGTAGAAACTTACGTAAAGATGGTGTTGAACTAAAAGTTTATAAAAACACTATGACTGAAAGAGCTGTAGTAGAATTAGGATATAATGATCTTGTAAAAGATTTAAAAGGTCCTAACGCTATCGCGTTCGGTATTGATGACGCTGTTGCTCCAGCTAAAGTATTAGCTGATTTCGCGAAGAAACACAAAGCCCTTAAAATTAAATCAGGGATTGTTGAAGGAAAATTCGTGGAAGCAAACGAAGTTGCTGAATTAGCAAAATTACCAAACAGAGAAGGAATGTATTCAATGTTATTATCTTGTTTACAAGCCCCTGTTAGAAGCTTTGCATGTGCTGTTAAAGCAGTTGCAGACAAAGAAGAAAATTAATAGAAATACACAAAGGAGAATATTAAAATGGCAAAATTAACAAATGCTGAAGTTATTGCATCTTTAAAAGAGATGACAATTTTAGAATTAAATGATTTAGTAAAAGCAATCGAAGAAGAATTCGGAGTAACTGCTGCTGCTCCTGTAGCTGTAGCTGCTGTAGCAACTGAAGCTGTTGCTGAAGGACCATCAAGCGTAAGCGTAATCTTAACAGAAGCTGGAGCAACTAAAGTTGCTGTAATCAAAGCTGTAAGAGAAATCACTGGATTAGGATTAGTTGAAGCTAAAGGTTTAGTAGACAAATTACCTGCACCAATCAAAGAAAATATTCCATCTGCAGAAGCTGATGCAATTAAGAAAACTTTAATGGATGCTGGAGCTACTGTAGAAGTTAAATAGTACAAATCCTATTGAATCAAAAGTACATTACTTGTTAATGTGCTTTTTGTTTTAGTTAATATTTGATATAATGAGTAAGAATTGAGGTGTTAATATGCAACATCATTATTATGATAACAATATAGATTTGGAATCTAAAGAGAAGAATATTGTTTTTGATTATAAGGGAATGAAATTATCATTTATTAGTGATAATGGGGTGTTTTCTAAAAATGCAATTGATTATGGTAGTAGAGTTTTGCTTGATATGATAGAGATTAATGATAATGATAGATCTTTACTAGATGTGGGATGTGGTTATGGGCCAATGGGGATATCACTTGCGAAAGTAAATCAACAGTTAGTAGTAGATATGGTTGATGTTAATGAAAGAGCTTTATCGCTTGCAACTAGAAATAAGATGCTTAACATGGTTGAATCTGGAGATGTTTTTATAAGTGATTGCTATAGTGAAGTAGTTAAAACATATGATATTATTATAAGTAACCCACCAATAAGAGCAGGTAAAGAAGTTGTACATAGCATACTTTCAGAAGCCAAGCAATATTTAAATGATAATGGTAGCTTATGGGTTGTTATTCAAAAGAAGCAAGGAGCCCCTAGTGCTATGAAAAAAATGGAAGAAGTTTATGGTAACTGTGAAGTAATTGGTAAGGATAAAGGATACTACATATTGAAATCAATAAAAAAAAAGAATTATTAAGTATAATTCTATTTTTATTTACAACATTTGATTGAAAAAGATATTATAAATTAGGGATATTAAAGTCATAAAACACAATACACAAATTACTATTTTGTTTTTAAATAAATTGTACCAACGTGTTATATTGCTTTTTTTGAATAATATATCGTAAACTGATATAAGAAATGTCACCGTAATACCTAAGAACAAGGGTATCGAAATAATATTCTGATAAAAGGCATTTTCGAATTGTAATAATAATATTTGTTTGAATGCTCTTGTTAATCCACAACCTGCACAAGGCATTTCAAATAAATATCGTGATACACAAACAAAATTATTGGTTATAATAAGAAAAGTAAAAGCAACTACTCCAACTAAGCAGACAATAACAGTTTTAATAGAATTTTTATTCATATGTATAAAGAAATAAGAATAATCGATGATTATTCTTATATCAACATCATTAATTTGCTGAAGTTTACTTCCCTTGTTTTTCCAGAAATAGTGAACCAGTCAATAATTGCAAGTATTCCACATACCCCACCAGTTAAAAGTTTTAGTACACCCATTCCTGTATCACCAATCATAAAACGATCAATACCTAAACCCCCACCAATAATTGAGATAATTAAGATCATAGTTGGATCCTTAAGATCAATTGTATACAATAATTGAAGTTGATCTTCTGATGCAGCTAATAATTTTTCCTTAATATAAGGTAGTTTTTCCGTTGGAAAATATTTTGCATTTGCTACTAAATAAGCATTAACTTTATCATTCATATAAAGCCCCCCTTTGGTTATACATATCATATCATTTATGTAGAAAATTGTAAACAATAAAGCCATACAAATGAAATTTGCTAAATATCATTATTGAAAACTACACGTTTCTTAAAATGACGAATTTTATCTGTTTGAGAGCGGTCAGGAGTAATTGAAAAAGCTATATTTGTAAGTAGGAACTGAAAATAGAATTAGATGTATAGAATTTCGTTATTTCCTGTGTGCGGCAGTAGCGGAATAGACAAAAAATCTTACATAAAACTCCATTTGCTATTTCTTGTGGTATATTTAGATATATAATCGATTATATGTTTAAGTCAAGTTAATAAACTAAGAAAGGAGCTATAATAATTGTTTGACAATTGTTATGAATTTATTATGAATGATTTATTTAAAAAAATTGTGTTCTTTGCTTTAATTGGTCTGGTATCTCTTCCCTGTTTAACAAGCAGCGTTGATGCATATGGATTGGCTAATAGAATAATGTCTTATAATGGATCTGGGATTTCTGGAGGCCTTGAATCAATTGGGAGGTTTACTCCAGTTAATGAATATGTTGTTGTATCAGGTTATGCTCAAAAGGAAACTACGCCAAATTATTTGCCTTCACCACCTATATACAACTCGCTATACATATCGTTAAGAATTAGAAAAACTACTTTATTCATTGTTCGCTATGAGAAAGTGTCTGGCCAAGTAAAACAAGTAGATAATGGAAACTATGTGTTCACCTTCACAACCGATCCTGGATCCACATATGATTTATTTTTCGAATCATATAATTACAATTACTGGATGACAAATGGAGACGTATATTCTTCATGGTAATTAGAAATTCAAGTGTTTCCACTAAAAGACTTATCTTAACGCTGCTAAGCATAGGCAATTTAGCTATTTCCATTTTTGCAGCATATGTGTTAAGTGCATTCTATCTAGATAGAATAATAAATAGCTATACTGAGAATATAGTTGCTTTTATTCTTTTAAGAATCTGGATAGGGATAATGATTTACATTTTTTTAGATGGACTTTTTATTAAGAAAATATTTACGATTAGAAGGAAAAAAATATTTTTACTAGCATATTTGTTATTCATCTCAATGTTTATCTTTAAACCTACTACATACAGAGCAATGAATTTTGATATAACAAACATATTCAACGATTTTGGGAAATCGAATATGTCTTTAATACTGTTTTTAGGTAATATTGTACTATTTGTATTTTTAGGAATATTAATTGGTAATATATTTCGCAAAAAAAGTAAGCAGTTAATGTTAATGTTCATTGTAACTATCACTTTAGTTGAGGTTGCTCAGTATGTTTGCATGTTAGGGATTTTTGATATTAACGATATTATATTAAATACAATTGGTTTTTACTTAGGATTACAAAGTGAAAGACTTTTGATACGTAGAAGAGATGTTTAAATCAAATATAACTAATTTCTTGTTTGCAAATATCTGATTAAAATGAAAATTTCTCTATGAGAATAATGTGTATTGAATAGCATTAGTTTGGAAGGGTGTCTTTTCATATATTAATGCAAGTCTATGGATTGTTATTGAAAAGAAATAAGACAATCCTTGTGCAATAAAGGACATAGGGGAAATAATTGGAAGTTGTGAGGTAGTTGGTAAAGATAAAGGATACTATATATTAAAATCAATATTAGACTAAAGCGTGTTAAATCACGTTTTTTTATTAGATAAATTATAATCTCAAGTGCAACACATAAAAAAGACTCATAGAAATTACTATGTTAAAATGTAAGTGACCAAACAAGCAAATTAACAGGAGGTAATAACTATGAGCTACTATCATCTTACCATAGATGAGCGTTGTTGT
>JAVBUP010000065.1:0-23490 GCA_031555175.1 Coprobacillaceae bacterium | reverse complement strand
TAATAGTGTTTGTAAGCTGTTATTCACTTTAATAAGTCATTATGTTAATTTTTAATGATATTTCTGAATTGCTAATATCACAATGTCTAATATCACAGTTTCTAATAGTTATTCATAGTTCTAGCTGGTTAAAAAAATTTTCTCATCAGTTATTCACTTAATTAAGTTGTTGGTAGTGTATTCTAGCGATATACCTTAAAAATTGCAGTTTGGCACCTGTAAAACACATATTTTCGAATGTCTAACTGCATAATACGCATTTATCAGCAGGTATTCACTTCATTAAGTTGTTACTGGTTTAATAGAGAAATATATCTGAGTTGCTAAGATCACAGTTGCATATATAACCATTGCTAATCATTTCACTTACTTCTAGCTGCACCTAACTTCTTAATAAGCAGTTATTCGTTTACTGTACTGCTTGTACACTTAAATTATAAACTATAAAGTTAACTTTAATGCAAGTGCATTTCAATATTTTATTATTATTTCAACCATTTACTTAACTATTAAGTATCTTTTTTAACTCAAAATAGAAAAAGCGAAGTATTAGTTTGCTTCGCTCCTTATATTTGCTATTCAACCATACTTCTTTCTGATTTAACAACACCTGAGATCCCTAGCCATGTAAAGAAGCATGCAATCGCCAAATCTTTTAATAATTCACCGCGATCTATTAGCATATAATATAATTTTAAAAGTTCAAAGTTAAATCCAAATCCTTCTTGCACAAACATTAACAGCGGTATTATCACTAACGATGTTACAATAACGACTATAAAAGATGTCACAATTATGATATATGGATATGCTCTTGTTACTTTCCCATTACATAACTTATATCCAAATGCTACTCCCATAGCGATAAATGCAGCAAGTAATGACCATATGAAATTCAAATATACATATACGATTATCCATGGTATTGCTGCTACAAACCCCCCAATAACTCCTCCAATAATACCAGTAATATAATTGCGGTTAGCATTATCTACATGGCCATTTGTCTTATAAGCAGCAGTAACACGAGGCTCAATCTCAAGTACTTCTATTTCTTCAGGAACTGCCGCTCCACATAATGGACACACTGACTGTTCTTCTAATAATTCTACTCCACATTTATAACAATATTTTTTCTCCATAATAAATCCCCCTTTCTATATTAATATACTTAAGTAAGCATTGCAACATTTTGCATGAATCAACAAAAAACTGTAACTTTCGTTACAGTCACTTTTTAATTAAGCTTTGTTTACGCAACCGAATAAAACCATTTTTGTTTTAACGATGTCTTTAATAGCTGCTTTACCTGGACCAATAATTTTTCTTGGATCATATTCAGCTGGTTTATCAGCTAATTGTTTGATAACTGCTACTTGGAATACTTGTTGACATTCAGTGTTAACGTTAATCTTAGCAGTTCCACAAGAGATAGCTCTAGCGATTTGTTCATCAGGAATTCCTGAACCACCATGTAATACTAATGGTACTGGAACTAATTCATTAATTTCAGCCATTTCTTTAAATCCTAAGTTTGGTTCACCAGCATAAGGACCGTGAACTGAACCTAAAGCAGGTGCTAATGCATCTAATCCTGATTCATTAACTAATGCTTCACATTCTTTTGGATTAGCATAAATAATGCTTTCCCCAATAACATCATCTTCTTGTCCACCAACTGTTCCTAATTCAGCCTCAACTGATACTCCTCTCATGTGAGCATAGTCTACTACTTCTTTAGTGATTGCCGCATTTTCCAAAAATGGATGATGAGAACCATCAATCATAACTGATGTAAATCCAGCATCAATCGCTGCTTTACATTGAGCAAAATCTGGGCCATGATCTAAATGAATAGCTACAGGCACAGTAATTCCTTTATCAATCATTAATCCTCTAACCATATGTACAACAGTGTTATATCCACCCATATACTTAGCAGCTCCTGTAGAAACTCCTAAGATTACTGGTGCATTATTTTCTTGAGCTGTTTCAAGAATTGCAGATGTCCATTCTAAATTGTTGATATTGAATTGTCCTACTGCGTATTTACCTTGTTTTGCTTTTAAAAGCATTTCTTTCATACTTACTAATGGCATATTTATATCTCCTTTTCTTACATCCCTATTATAAATGAAATTAGTGCTTATTTCCACTATATATTTTATTTTATCAGTGTTTTACTCTATAATAGAGATGGGAGGGATTTTATGAAATCTGTAAGAAAAACTACTATCTCTGAATTAGTAATCAATAAATCTACTTTCATTACCATTCTTTTCCCATGCAACAATATCGATGACTTTAAGAATACACTTGATCAAATAAAAAATGAGCATTCAGAGGCTAATCATCATTGTTATGCGTATCGTATTGGATTATTGGAAAAAGCTAATGATGATGGAGAGCCAGCTAAAACTGCCGGTGCTCCAATACTTAATGTTTTACAAAAACAAAAACTAGACAATACTGCATGTATAGTAGTTAGATACTTTGGTGGAATCAAACTTGGTGCAGGCGGATTAGTTAGAGCCTATTCTAATAGTGCTAGCGAAGCAATTATGAACGCAGAGATTGTCGATAAACAACTAGTCGATATATATAAGTTAGCCTTCGGTTATAATTTAATAACACTTGTAGAAAATGTGCTAAAGAGATATAATATTCAAATGAAAGATAAGGATTTCTTAGATGAGATTGTCTTTCATTGTTATATTGAAAATAAAGAAGTTATCCAACATATTATTGATGCTACAAGTAACCAAGTATCTATCGAACTTGTTGGCCAAGAATTAAAAGAAAAGAGGGGTTAAGTTAATGAAAAAAACAAAAAAAGATCATTTCTTATTTTGGTTTAATAGAATAGGAACATTCTTTACTCTAGCTGCTACTATCGTGGGGATATTGCTACTATTCTTAATGCCATTCTATCCTATATTAACTAGATTAATACCTACAATAGGTGGGTTAGCAATATCGTTTTTATTTGTATACTTAAATAAAAGATTTTCTTCCCAAAAGGCAATAAAGAAAATGACTATTGTTTCAATAATTAGTATCCTATTAGGTGCAGTTGTATTTGGTGCTGACTACTACTACTTTAGAGTTATTAAGAGTATCGATGATATGCAAGCTGATAAAGAATATCATGTATCTTATTTAGTAGTTAATGCGGCCAGTGATTATGCTAAGTTAGATGACTTAGCTGGAAAAGACATTTCCTTTTTAACTGATGATTCATTATTAGTTAACACAGCAATTAAAAATGAATTTAAGAATAAAAGTTTTACTAACTATAATGAACTGCACTACCCTACTTATGTAGCTGAATATGAGGCATTAATCGATGGAACGATTGATGCTATGGTTATAGATGTTTCTGGTATTGCAACAATTAAAGAAGTTTATGAAGACTATTCTTCAAATGTAAAGGTAGTGCTAACTGTACAAACAGAAATGGATACTGAATCTGGTAGGAAAGATGTTAATATCGCTTCCGAACCATTTACGATCTTAATTAATGGTGTTGACATTCGTTCTGGAAATCTAAATGAAGGTGCTAATGCAGATGTCATCATGTTAGCTACATTTAATCCAAAAACTATGAAAATGCAACTTACTAGCATTCCACGCGATACCTTTGTTCATGTTCCTTGCCGTTCTGCTGTAAAGGATAAAATTACGCATTCCGGTTCTGGTGGTGTTAACTGTACAGAGCAAGCAATCGAAGAAATGTTTGATATTGAAATCAATTATTATGTTAAGGTTAACTTTTTTGCAGTAGTTGATATTGTCGATGAACTTGGAGGAGTGACAGTCAATGTTCCAAAAGCGTTCTGTGAGCAAGATTCAAAAGATAAACCAAATGCGATTTGTCTTGAAGCTGGAGAACAAACTTTAAACGGAGAGCAGGCATTAGCTTTTAGTAGGCATCGTAAAACATTGCCACAAGGAGATATTGGGCGCGGAGCAAATCAACAAAGAGTAATTGAAGCTATTATTTCTAAACTTGCATCTGGAAAAGTGATTAGCTCTTTTGATAGATTGCTTTCAGTCGCAAGTAAAAATATCCAAACTAACTTAACAAGAAGTGATATGTATGGATTCTATCAGTTAATTCTTGATATTGGTGCAAAATCTGTATTCTCTTCAACATCTGCTTTGCAAATAAGTAGTATGACGGTCAGTGGGCATGGTGCTAACCTCTATACTGAATGGTTAGGGGATTATTTATATTATTATATTCCTTATAAAGAATCCATTGAAGAAATATCAAAGAGTATGAAACAAGTACTAGGCATAATTGATTATGATTTGCCAAGTCCGTCATTTGCTTTTAACGCTAATAAACCATATGTTCCTGAGCCAAGCAAAACTGATGAAACTGGAACTTCTACACTTGATCCTACTGATTACATTGATCCTGTTAAACTTCCTGACTTTAGCGGCTATTCTTTATCTAAAATTAAAACATGGTGTGAACAAAATGCTGATGCAGTTAGTGGAGTATCATTGCAATGTACATTTGTAGATAGCACAGGAAATCCTATTTCTAACAGTAATGCTTCTTTTGTAAGTCTACAGTATTCTTATACGCCATATTCTCGTACTAAAGTACTTGCCAAACCATATATAACTGCTAGTAAGAATACCCTAACCTTTGTTATGACCGGAGGTAGCTCTGAGAATCCTGGCAATACCGATTCTGATACGATATCAATTAGCGGAAGAAGCGTTAGTAATGCTGTAGTTTATTCTTCAACTCCTTCTGATGTGAATGCGGAGGTAAAACGTATTCTGGGGATTAAGATTATGAAGGGTAACACCGATGTTACTAATGACTTTAAGGTTACAGTTACCGGAGCTGAAAGTATTGATTGGACAAAATCTGGGATTAATAATGTTATAAAAATTACAACTACCGATGAAAATAATAATTCAATTAGTAGAACATTTAGTATTAAATTTGTAGAGAATAATGATGTGCCTGACCCAACAGATTCCGATACAAATGAAGATGAATAAAATTATGCGCAACAATATATTGCGCATTTTTATTTCTGTAATTTTGTCGAAAAAACTGTGGATATTTATCTATTTCGATTGACACAAATTGGTATCTAATATATAATTTAGTAAAGGAGAATCACATGAAAAAAATACTAATTAGTCTTACAATTTTTGCAGTAATATTAACTGGTTGTGGTGGAACGAATAGTAAAAGCAAATCTAAAACATTTTTAAAAGACCTTTATAAACAAGCTCAAATTGATTATATTGATGAGGCTGCCAACTTATTACGTAATACTACACTATTGTCAGAAGATGAGTCTGGAGACCTTGAAACATTCAAATATAATTTTGATGTAACATCTGAAGACAAAGAAGCATACATAGATTATAATGGCGATTATTTCGCTAACTTTAACACAAATATTTCTATTACGTATAAAAAAGGTGAACTGTATAAAGTCGTAGCAACAACTGATAACTTATCTGATTTCTCATTTACACTTGGGTTAAGAATGCTAACTAAGATGAGTGAGTTTGGACTAAGTACTAGCGAGATTGACACATTGGGGGAATATGTGCATAAAACCAATTTAACAAAATCTGAACTTAAAGGTAGTACATTTACAGTAGTTGTTGGTTATAAAGAATGGACTTTCACAAGAAACTAATAAAACTGAATATATATTTATAACGCAACTATGTTGCGTTGTTTTTATCCTAATTATGGAAAAAGAACGAGTTTTCTCGTTCTTACTTTTTTACTAATGATAATTTAGGTCTATCAATTACTTCGTGGCAGTGACGACATCTAGGTTCATAATGATCTGTTGCGCCTACTAATAAGATTGGATCATTATAGTTAGCCGCTTTCCCATCCAATAGACGTTGTGTTCTAGTCGCTGGATCACCGCAGCGTTGGCATACAGCAGTTAGTTTTGTCACAAATTCCGCACTAGTTAGTAACTCTGGCATTACCCCGAAAGGCTCTCCTCTAAAGTCTTTATCTAGTCCAGCAACCATAACTCGTTTCCCAGCATCTGCTAATGCATCACATACCTTTACAATATCTTTATCAAAGAATTGTACCTCATCAATTGCAATTACTTGCACTTCATCTGTTAAATGATCTAATATATCCATGGATCTTTCCACTACAATACTCTTTATTTTCGTACCAGCATGAGAGACAATTTCATCATTACTATAGCGATTATCAATCATTGGTTTAAATATTAACATTTTTTTATTAGCGAAACTTAATACATTTATTCTACGAATTAGTTCCTCTGTTTTCCCCGCAAACATACATCCACAAATTACTTCTAACCATCCTTCACGATATTGATGATACATAATATTTCTCTCCTTTATATTATTAATAAAAAAGAAGAGGACTTGGTCCTCTTCTTATTTAAGTCCGAATTTCTTATTGAACTTGTCAATACGTCCGTCTGCTGTAGCGAAACGTTGTTTTCCTGTATAGAATGGGTGGCAACTAGCACATGTATCTACACGAACTTCATTTAATACTGAACCTGATTCAAATTCAGCTCCACATGAAGTACATACAACTTTAACTTTTTTGTAATCTGGATGAATTCCTTGTTTCATATAATTTCTCCTTCCGCCTTGAATACTCAAACTTCTTCAAAGTAAGTTTTGCCTAGTAATAGTACCATTATTCATAGTTTATTTCAAGCCTTTTAATGCAAAAAATGCGTTAAAACGCATTATTTATATTCTCTCCATATTTTAGCTCCTAGAGCGATTAGTTTCTTGTCAATCCCTGCATATCCACGATCAATATGGTATACATTTCCTATTTCTGTTACACCTTCAGCTATCAATCCAGCAATAACAAGAGCTGCTCCACAACGTAAATCAGTTGCTTCAACATAAGTACCATATAATTGAGTAGGCCCTGTAACAGTAGCACTTCCTTGTTCAACCTCGGTATTAGCACCCATTCGATTTAATTGCTCACAGTGCTTAAAACGCTCTGGATAAATTGATTCCTTGATTTTTGATGTCCCGCTAGCTTGAGTCAATAAAGTTGTTAATGGTTGCTGTAAGTCAGTAGCTAATCCAGGATAGATTAAAGTTTTTATTCTTACTGGCTGTAATTCACTTGTACCATACACTATTAAACTATCTGCAGTCTTTTCAATTTTTACACCCATTTCTTCAAGTTTAGAAATTAACGCTTCTAAGTGCAAAGGAATAACATTTTCAATAATTATTTTTTCTCCTGCTGCAGCTGCTAAAACTACAAATGTTCCTGCCTCTATTCGATCCGGAATAATCTCATGGCTCGTTCCATGCAAAACCTCTACCCCATCAATTATAATCTGATCTGTACCAACGCCTCGAATATTAGCACCCATCTTTGTAAGTAAGTTAGCGACATCAATAATTTCTGGCTCTTTTGCTGCATTATCAATTATAGTTCTGCCTTCAGCCAATACAGCTGCTAACATAATATTAATAGTTGCTCCAACTGAGGCAAAATCTAGGTAAATCCTATCTCCAATAAGTTTATCGGCACTTAAAATATATGCCCCTTGCTCATACGAGATTTTAGCTCCTAATGCTTCAAACCCTTTTAAGTGTAAATCAATTGGTCTAGGACCTAAATTACATCCTCCAGGCATCTTCATACGTACATGTTTATATTTCCCTAATAAAGCTCCCATAAAATAATAAGATGCTCGCAACTTATTTACATTATCACTTTCTAGTGGGCGATTCTCCAATGAACTTGGATCTACAATAATAGCATCATCTATAATCGTAACTGTCGCATTTAATTCTCTTAATAAATTAGACAGAGCCTCAATATCTGCTATTTCTGGAACACCAAATATACTTACTGGGCTGTCTGCCAATATAACTGCTGGAATCAGAGCTACGGAAGCATTCTTTGATCCGCTTATTCTCACTGTCCCATTTAATTTTTTTCCACCCTCGATTTTTATAACTTCAGCCATGATAGTGCCCCTTTCACACTTTATAATATTCATTCAAAACGAAACTGTGCATTTATCACAACTCGTTTATAATTTCGACACAAATACATTGTACCACAATACTTCCTCTAAGGAAAATAATAACCGTCCCTGATAGTACGGTTATTATCAAATACTTATTTATTTTAATAGAGGTTTCAAGAATTGTCCAGTATAACTTTTCTTATTTGCAACAATTTGTTCTGGTGTACCAGTACCAACTATCATTCCGCCACCATCTCCACCTTCTGGTCCAAGGTCGATAATGTGATCGGCAACTTTTATCATATCTAAATTATGTTCAATAATTATTACGCTGTCCCCATTATCTACAATCCTTTGAATAACAGTAATTAGTTTTGAAACATCCTCTGAATGTAAACCAGTTGTTGGTTCATCAAGGATATAAACTGTTTTACCAGTTGAGCGTTTTTGAAGTTCAGAAGCCAGTTTAACACGTTGAGCTTCCCCTCCAGATAAGGTAGTAGCAGATTGTCCAAGTTTTACATATCCTAACCCAACATCAACTATTGTTTGAAGCTTATGATGAATCTTTGGTAAATTTTCAAAGAACTTAACTCCTTCTTCAACTGTCATTTCTAAAACATCATATATATTCTTATCATGGAATTTAACTTGCAAAGTTTCTTCATTATAACGTTTTCCTTCACACTCTTCACATGGCACATATACATCCGGCAAGAAGTGCATAGAAATGCGCTTTACTCCATCTCCTTGACATGCTTCACAACGTCCACCCTTAACATTGAAAGAGAAACGTCCTTTATCATACCCGCGAATTTTTGCATCATTAGTAGAAGCAAATAAATCCCTAATGTCATCAAACACACCTGTATATGTCGCCGGATTCGAACGAGGTGTCCTACCAATAGCATCTTGATCTATATCAATTACTTTATCTATTTGCTCAAGTCCAATAATCTCATCATGTTCCCCAGGTATTACTTTAGAACGATACAAATTCCTAGCGATTGATTTATACAGTACCTCATTAACTAGTGATGACTTCCCAGATCCAGAAACACCTGTAACTAATGTTAAAGTTCCAAGCGGAATCTTAACATCAATATTTTTTAGGTTGTTGGCTCTTGCGCCTTTAATTTCAAGGAATAATCCGTTGCCTTGTTTTCTTGTTGCTGGAACAGGTATTTTTCTTTTCCCAGATAAATACAACCCGGTAATCGAATTTGGATTTTTCATTACTTCTTCAGGAGTCCCCATAGCTACTACTTCACCGCCATGAACACCCGCTCCTGGTCCAATATCAATGATATAATCGGACTCTTTCATCGTATCCTCATCATGTTCTACTACCAATACCGTATTGCCTAAATCACGCATATTCTTCAGTGTGTTAATCAATTTATAGTTATCCCTTTGGTGCAAACCAATCGATGGCTCATCAAGCACATATAACACTCCAGTCAATCTCGATCCAATTTGAGTCGCTAAACGAATACGTTGAGCTTCCCCACCAGATAATGATCCAGCCATACGCGATAATGTTAAATATTCTAATCCGACATCATTCAAGAATGTTAATCGTTCTGTTATTTCTTTTAATACTAACTTAGCGATACTTTGTTGAGTCTTAGTCAATTCTAATTCAGTAACAAACTTTAACGCTTTCTTAATTGACATATCTGTAAACTCAGAGATGTTTTTCCCACCAACTTTTACAGACATAGCAAATACATTTAATCTTTTACCTTTACAAGTTGGACACTCATGTTCAGTCATAAAAGATTGATACCAATCCCTCATTCCTTGTGAGCTAGTTTCAGAAAATCTTCTTTCTATTAATGATTTCGCTCCTTCAAGAATCTTTGTCCCTCTAAAAGTCATTCCACCAGTAGAAGTCATTTCATATTCGATAGGTCTATCTGATCCTATTAGTAAAATTTTCAACTCATAATCTGATAGTTTGTTTAATGGGGCATCAAAATCAATATTGTATGCATCACCAAGTATTTTGAATCTTTGCCATTCAATGTTATCTGAATTGACTATATTTTTAAAATATACGATCCCACCTTGATTAACGCTCTTAGTCATATCCGGCATTAATAAACGTAAGTCAACTTCCGTTTTTAATCCAATCCCTAAGCAATCTGGACAAGCCCCTAAAGGAGCATTAAATGAGAATAGTCTTGGCTCCAATGTCGGCACCGAAAATCCACAAATATTACAGGCAAAATTTTGAGAATACATTTCTTCTGTCTTCTTAGTTATGTTTTCTACAATAACTTCACCATGAGCTAGTTTTAACGCCGTTTCCAAAGAATCTGTCAATCTTGAGCGATAGTCATCTTTCTTTACAATACGGTCAACTACGACATCAATATCATATCTCTTATTCTTTTCTAATTCTACGCCATCTTCTAATAACAGAACTTCTTTATTTATACGTACCCTAACATACCCATCTTTTTGTAGCTTTTCTAGAATGTCCTTATGAGTCCCCTTTTTCGCCTTAACAACAGGAGCCAATATTTGCAATCTATCTCCATCATCATTTTGGTCGACAAGTTCCAATATTTGCTTCATCGTTTGAGACTGGATAGGAACATTATGATTTGGACAATATGGTATACCAATTCTGGCATATAACAGACGCAAATAATCATATATTTCTGTAACCGTTCCAACTGTTGACCTTGGATTATTACTTGTTGTTCTTTGATCGATAGAAATAGCAGGAGATAACCCCTCGATACTATCTACATCTGGCTTCTCAACATTCCCTAAGAATTGTCTTGCATATGCGCTTAATGATTCTACATATCTTCTTTGCCCCTCAGCATAGATTGTATCAAATGCTAAAGAAGTTTTTCCTGAACCAGAAATTCCAGTCATTATAACTAATTTACTGCGTGGTATTTCGATATCAATATTCTTTAAATTATTGACCCTAGCCCCTTTTACTACAATGTTATCTTGTTCCATATTCCACCCTAATACTTTCTCTTTAATTCTTCAATAATTGTCTTCTTATCTTTTTCATCTAACTGCAAATCATAGCAAAATGCTAACATTTCTTTAAACCTAGCATTTTCTTGATATCCTAACATTAATAAATCCTTACCAGTTATAACTGGCTCTATTTTCTTATCTCCATGTTTCTTTATCATCTTATCTAAATAGTTATCCAACATCTCAATACTTTTCTCATTATTAAATCCTCTCCCTGCAACATCGCATTTTGACAACTCAAATAAGTCTTGAATAGTAATTATTCCATCTATTTCGCTTAACAACTTCAAATATTTTTTGCTTGTAGCATTATCTTTTGCTAATTGCATTGGTTTCATATGGTTTGCAACTGCCATACTAACATAATTCATTAACTCATGACTACCTCTTAAATATTTCATGAATCTATGAGCAATATCTTTTCCAACTGGTGCATGATTTGGAGCCTTCCCTTCCGGAGTAGATACTACTGGTTTTCCAATGTCATGTAATAATGACGCAAACATAAATCCTATAGGATTATCAGTTTTGTTCCTAACTTTAGCTGCTTCATCTAGCACTAACATTGTATGATTCCAAACATCTCCCTCAGGATGAAAATCAGCGCGCTGATAGCAATCAATCATGTTTGCCAATTCTTTTGGTAGGAATCCAATCTCTCTTAAAAAAGAAAATGCTAGTGATGGTCTACTGCTTTTCAATAGGATCTTTTGATACTCATCAAATATTCTTTCTTGTGATAAACACTCTAGTGAACCACTTTCTACCATATCCTTACAGCATTGCTTTAAATCTTGATCTATATCAAATTCTAGTCGGGACCTAAATCCCGCCACACGTAAAACACGTAAAGGATCCTCAATAAACGTTTCTCTATTAATATAGCGGAGTACTTTTCTAGAAATATCTTGCTGGCCATTGTAAGGATCAATCAATTCTTTTGTGAAAGGATCGTATAATATTGCATTGATTGTCAAATCTCTTCTCTTTAGTGCTTCATTATAGTCTAACATTGGGTTAACTGATATATTAAAATCTCTATGGTTAATACCATCTTTGACCTCTAATCTTGGTAAAGCAAAATCAACATTGCTTAACCCCTCAACTTTAAATACGCCAAATTGTTTTCCAACACAATTTACGCTTCCAAATTCTGCCAACACTTCTTCTAGCTGCTTTTCACTTAATCCATAGACCTCTATATCAAAATCTTGACTACTGTTTAATTTATTTAATAAAGAATCTCTAACTATTCCTCCAACAAGGTACGGTTTTCCATTTTTGTGATGGATAGCTAGCAAAATATCTTGTAATAATTCCGGAAAAATTAACTCCATGATAGCCTCCTTTATCACTTTTAAACATCTTCAAATTAACCATAATTCTACCATAAATTACACTAAATAACAATTATTCTACTCATAGTATACCTGCTAATTTGACTATCAAACAGCATCACAAGAAATTATAGATAAGATAACATTTATGATATTTAGCAGAGTCTATAATTAATTGTTTTATAATATTTTCCACAGTATTAAAGACTTCCTGATTATGAATGTTTGTTAAATAAGAAAAAGAGAACTAATCATTAAAGTTCTCCTTTTAGCTCAATAAGTATATCTCTAAGTTCTGCAGCTCTTTCAAAGTCTAACATCTTCGCAGATTCTCTCATTTCCTTTTCAATATCTTTAATTAACTCTTTCTTAGCTTCCTTATTAATCTTCTTTCCTCTCTTAACAATCTCGTTAATTTCTTCAATCTCTTCTTTTCCTTTGATAGACTCACGTATTTCCTTTTGAATTGTTGTTGGAGTGATATTGTGTTTAATATTATGAGCCTCTTGGATTGCACGGCGACGATTTGTTTCCGCTATTGCATAATCCATTGACTCTGTCATCTTATCAGCATACATAATTACCTTACCGTTTGAATTTCTAGCAGCTCGCCCGATAATTTGAACTAATGATCTCTTTGATCTCAAAAATCCTTCTTTATCAGCATCTAAAATACAAACTAGCGATACTTCTGGAAGATCTAATCCTTCTCTTAGTAAGTTGATCCCAACTAACACATCATACTTCCCTAAGCGCAAATCACGTAATATCTCGATACGATCAAGTGTTTTAGTTTCAGTATGCAGATAGGCAACTTTGATTCCTAACTCTTTTAAATAATCAGTTAAATCTTCTGCCATGCGAATTGTTAATGTTGTTACAAGTACTCTTTCATTGCGTTGTTGACGTAAACGAATTTCTTCAATGATATCATCAATTTGTCCCTTTGAACCTCTGACTTCAACTTCTGGATCTAACAACCCAGTTGGACGGATAATTTGTTGCGCTACAACATTATTAACATTTTCTAGCTCATAATCACCTGGTGTTGCAGAAACGTAAATTACCTGATTAATTTTGTCTTCTACTTCCTCAAAACGTAAAGGGCGATTATCTAAAGCAGATGGAAGTCTAAATCCATACTCAACAAGTGTTTCTTTACGACTTCTATCTCCATTATACATTCCTCTAATTTGAGGCAACATAACATGTGACTCATCCACAATCATTAAGAAATCATCTGGGAAATAATCAAATAAACAATATGGTCTTTGCCCTACAGCGCGCCCATCAATATGCCAAGAATAGTTCTCAATACCAGGACACATATTTACTTCTCTTAACATTTCGATATCATGTCTACATCTTTGCTCTAAACGTTGGTATTCCAGTAGTTTTCCTTCTTCTTTGAAGAACTCAAGTCGTTCTTCCAACTCTCTTTCAATAGAATCAACTGCTTTTTCCATTTTTTCTTTCGTAGTTACATAATCATATGCCGGATAAATCGTATATTGCTTAAATTGATACAATATTTTCCCAGTTAATGGATCTACTTCAGTTATTTTTTCTACTTCATCCCCAAACAATTCTATACGAATTACAAAGTCTTGAGTAAATCCTGGCACGATTTCAATAACATCTCCACGCACTCTAAACGTCCCTCTGACTTGGTCCATATCATTTCTAGAATATTGGCGGTCAACAAGATATGTAAGTAATAGCTTACGATCTATTTCTTGTCCAACACGAATATTAAATACCATTTCACGGTATAATTCTGGATTACCTGCTCCGTATATCGCAGCTACTGATGCAACGACAATCACATCGCGCTGATCAGCTAAGCTAGATAATGTACTCGATCTAAGCATCTCTATTTCTAAATTTGTCTTTGAATTTTTATCAATATATGTGTCAGTTTTAGGCATGTATGCTTCTGGTTGGTAAAAATCAAAATTTGAGACAAAATATTCAACCCTATTATTTGGGAAGAATTCTTTAAACTCAGAATATAATTGCCCAGCTAACGTTTTGTTGTGGGCAAGTACAATAGTAGGTTTATTAACAGTGGCAATTACATTGGATACTGTAAAAGTTTTACCTGTACCAGTACCACCAAGCAATACTTGCTCTTTTAGTCCATTATTAATCCCATCAACTAATTGTGCTATTGCTTCTGGTTGATCACCAGTTGGCTTATAATTAGAAACTAATTGAAATGTATCCATCGTAATCCTCCTTTATTATTTAGAATAAGTAGAAATAACCTTTCCTAAACCAATCAATCCATATTTGAATCTTGCTTCAATATCTCCTTCAGACACATGTGGCCATGCTTCGCGATAAACTGGTAATGTCAATTTATCCTTAAATATAACCCATACTTCATCACTAGAAATTTTTACATTAACCGGCAAAGATAATAGCTTTATTAAGCTATTATCGATTGCTATATTATGCTCTTCTTTACTCTTGTTATATACAATATCCCCACAATGATGATCTTTATTATGAATGCATGGCCTACATATATCGTCTTCTCCAATAGTAAAAATGATATCTTTGACCTTGCCATTCACAACATAATTAGCTATCGTATGAAAATCGTGTTGATAAGCAACATCTGGTACAAACTTATCAATACCTGCCCCATGTAATTTTAATACATCAATTAAATGATGTGGCTTAATCACTATAGTTTTCATCTCAATAGAGCCTCCCTTTTATTTTATTAAACTTAAAACTTTATGCATTTGATAATCTTGTGCATCGGCGTTAGCATATGCGAGTAGCTTTGATACCAATATTGCCTTATCCTCACTTGATAAGACACCATCTTGAGTAAGGTTATTATCAGATTCAAACTTTTGTAATGCCGTTCTAGTCATTGTGCTAAAGTAGCCATCAGTTCTATCAACATTATAGCCAAGCACTTTCAACATTTTTTGCATATAGATGATATTTTGTGATACTTGATCATACTTAAGTGGTTCATCGATATCAAAATTACTTATATCAGATAAATCAACGTTATCCACTTCATAATCTGGTTCTACCCCCAATCCATTAATACAAGTTCCATCCGGAGTTAACCATTTCGCATAAGTATACTTCAAAACACTCAAATCTGGTAAGACCACCTGATCTTGTGCTGTACCTTTCCCATATGTCGTCTTTCCTACTAATGTGTAGTTTTCTTGTTGAGATAACGCTGCAGCCAATATTTCAGATGCACTAGCGCTATTTTCATTAATTAAAATTATTCCAGTAGCAAAAACAAAGTCATCGCTATTTTGAGCAACATATGATACTTTTGATCCATCTTTCTTTTGGACTTCAAACATAATTTTATCTTTTGCAATAAACAACTCTAATATATTTTGTACAGATGTTAAATAACCACCGGGATTATCTCTTACATCAATGACAAGATTCTCAATTTTATGTTCTTTAAAATACTCTAATACTTTTCTCATTTCATCCGCAGTACTAGAGGCAAAAGTTGTAATATTTACATACCCATATTTTTTTCCATCAAATTCCTTAATCTCACCAAAACAAGTACCATCTACTCTAGCCCTTGTAACAGGATATTTCTTTTCTTTTCCATCCCTTAAAACAGTTAAAGTAACAGTTGTGCCTGCTTCGCCGCGAATTAAACTTGCAATTTCTGTCGTAGTCAATCCTTCTAGACTATTTCCATCCGCTTGAGTAATAATATCTCCTACATGCAATCCCGCACTTTCAGCTGGAGAGTTTAATCCAACACGGGTAACTAACACTCCTAAATCAACTAACTGAAAAGTTACTCCTATCCCCTCGTACTCTCCATCTAATGAGGATGTGTATATAGAAGCTTCATCATATGTCAAATAAGCAGTATGTGGATCACCAAGTGCTGCTACTAATCCTTTTATTGCTAATGTTTCAAGGTCAGAATTAGAATCGCTCGCATCAACCCAACGATCTCTAATTATTCCATATACTGCATTGTATTTACTTAAATCATTTGATGTACCAAGTATTGTTGTTTCACTGCTTGCAGAATATCCCGCAGCAAAACCAACAATTAATGCTAATACAAGACATATTATTATTTTTACTTCTGTTCTTTTTCTTTTTTTCTTGTATGGTGCATCTGTTATAAATACTAAATCTTTATCTTTATTGTCCATTTTTATACCTGCTTCTTCTTGATTTTTATAATTATATATCAGTCTATTTATCTTATATATTTTACCATAATACATAAAAAAATAACATCATTTTGCTATAATGCAAAAAAAACAAGGATTGTTTCCTTGCTCTTATTAAATCACTTGCCCCAGCGAATATCCATATAAATATGATGGATTTATACGACATGGTGAACTCCTTACTTCACATCTTGTGTTATATCCAGCAGTTCCATAACCTAATCCGAAATCATTACCTGTTCTAGAATACAATTGAATCGCTTGTTCTATTGTCAAATGCGATAAATCAAATATCTCAACGTGTAAATGTGGCCCAGTCGAACTACCAGAATGCCCGACCTTACCAACAACCATCCCTTGTGTCAAGGGCACAAATGGATTATCTGATGTTGGATTTAAGATTTTAGTTTGTTGTAAATGTTGGACAAGAACTCCATATGTCTTACCACTAATTGTGACAGCCATCATAACATAATTACCCTTATATCCACCACATGTATCTGTAATTCCTTTACCATATGTTGGACATCCAAAATATTGAGTAATCATAACACCATTTGCTGGCGCATAAATATTTGTGCCTACATTTGCTCCAACATCCATTCCTAAATGTCTTCCGCCAGTAGGATAAACCCACCCAGCCGCTGTCACTTTTCCAGCCGCTAGCAACTTACCCCATCCAGCAGATGTTGCAGGAGTTAAACTTCCCCCACTTCTCGCTAATGCTTCTTCAATTGCTTTACCTACTGCACTTCTTTGTGCCTTCATTTCATCAGAGTCAGCCTCTAATTGCTCAGCGACTTCTCTAAACTCTGCTTCTTTTGCTTTAGCCGCTTCAAGATATGCAGTTTGTTGAGTTTCTAATGCATCCAAGGTCTTTTTTGACTCTTCGACTCTTATTTTTTCAGCTTCTACTTCCTTCTTTTGCTCAATTAATTCTGTAATTACTTCCTTATCATAAGCAGTTATATCATTAACCGATTCAATTCTAGAAAACAAATCATCAAAATCTTTCGCGCCAACTAAGAACTCCAAAAAACCATTACTATTGGTATATGATTGCATCACATACATTCTTTCTTTAACTATTGTATTTTTAGAATCAATGCTATTTTGTAAATTTGTAATTCTCGTTTCAATATAAGCTATTTCTTTTTCTTTATCAGCTATTTGCTTTTTAATTCTATCCATTTCTGCTGCTATCGCCAACAAGTCATTTTTTATATTCTTTAAATTTGAATCATTGGTTTTAATATCTTTTTGAAGTTGTTCTTGTTTCTTTTCTAAATAAACATTAAACTCGTTACATGTTGCTAGTTCACTATCAGTTAAGCCAATCTCTGAGCAAAGGCTTAAATAGTAACTTTCATTACTAGCAAAGTCCGTTGCAGCCTGAACTCCAGATTGGAGTGTAACGATTAAACAAAATGTTATGACTAAAGTTCCTAGTTTTTTCATACTACAATTTTAAGAACCTTCCTACAGAAAGAAAACTTCCTACAAGGCCAACTCCTGCCCCAACTAAAGCCATCACTCCTGAAATTTGCCATATAAATGGTGTTGGATCAATTACTTTTAATAACCCTGAAATAAATACTCCGCTCGTCGCAGCATAAATACTTGTATACCCGAAATAAATAATCGCTACTGGTACAATGCATCCAATTAAACCAATAATTACTCCTTCTAACATAAACGGAGTCCTAATAAACCAGTTTGAAGCTCCTACCATTCTCATTATTGATATTTCTACGCTTCTAGCATTAATAGTAATTTTTATTGTATTAGAAATAAGGAATACCGCCACTATAAATAAGGCTACTACAAATATTGAACCACCATTACGTAAAGTCTTTAATGCATCAATTAATGTAACAGTATTTTGTCCACCATAGTTTACAGTTCTAACTCCATCCATAGCTTTTATTTGCTCAGCAACTGGCTGTAAGTAAGACGAGTTTATAACATCTACAACAAACGCATCGCCCAACGGTTGATCCTCTCGATAATCTTCAAACAATTTTCCATCTTCGCCAAAATATTCTATTAATTTATCCAGCTCTTTGTCCTTTGGCGAATGACTTGAGTCTTTTACCTGTTCTATCTTACTTATTGATTCTGCTATTATTGCGACTTGCTCATCAGAGGCATTTCTATCTAATTTAACATATATCGTAATACTTTCTTCCACGTCTACTGTCATTTGTTGTATGTTTACAGCAATTACTGTAATTACTCCAATTAACAATAACGTAATTGATACTGCAAATATTGAAGAAACCGACATAATACCATTTCTAATTATACTTTGAAATGCATTCACAGTATGACGAGGTAAGTTTTTTATTGTACTTTTTAGTTCTCTAAACAATGTTGTACCCTCCAATCATACTATCTGTACTTAAATATCCATGATCAATTAAGATTGTTCTTTTTTTAATCTTTTCTACAATTGATTTATCATGGGTAACCATTAAAATTGTAGTACCTTGTTCCAAGTTTATTCTCTCAAGAATACTCATTATCTCTAAAGATGTGTCTGGATCTAAATTTCCAGTTGGTTCATCAGCAATTAAAACTTTAGGTTTATTAACAATTGCTCTAGCAATTGCTACACGTTGTTGTTGGCCACCTGATAGTTGATGTGGAAATGAATTAGCTTTATCCGATAGTCCGACTAACTCCAATACATCCCTAACCTTTTTCCTAATTTCCATTTTCGGTGTGTCAATTGCTTCCAAAGCAAAAGCAACATTTTCAAATACTGTTTTCTTCTTTAACAGTCGATAATCTTGAAAAACTATTCCTAAATTTCTGCGGAAATATGGAACATTTCTATTCTTCAATTTTGAAACATCTGTACCAGCAACTATTACTTTGCCTGTAGTAGCGACTTCTTCACGATATAGAAGTTTTATAAATGTAGATTTTCCTGCACCAGTTGGCCCAATTACATATACAAATTCTCCTGGTTCAATACCAACATTTACTTCATTTAGTGCGCGTACTCCAGTTTTATATATCTTTGAGACTCCAATTAGTTTAATCATTTACATCACACCTTTCTTGCCCATTATAGCACTTTTATGTCTTTTTTTGTAGCCTATAAAGGTAATTATTTGTAGTCGATCCTATCGAGTCACTAAAGTAATTAAAAAAAGAGATTAAAAAGTAAAACCTCTACCTTTAACCTCATGTGCATTAGAAATAATCATAAAAGCTTCTGGGTCTGTATCATGTACAATCTTAGAAACTTCAACAACTTGTCGTTTGGATATTACCGTTAAAATGACTTTGTTTTCTTCTTTGGAATATCCTCCAACACTATCAAGAAGTGTTGTTCCCCTTGATAATTTATCCAAAATAATATTATTAATTTCTTCATATTTTTTTGATATTATCATGATTTGCGTTTGACTCTTACCTAATACCTCAACTCTTGATAATACAAATGACATTATAAAAGTCATTAAAACTCCATACAATGCTTTTTCCATTACTGTGGTTGTTAGACCTAAGAGTAATATAAAACTATCATAAGCATTTATTTGGGTTGATATTGACCAACCTTTTAGCTTATTCATTATTAATGGCGGAGTATCCATCCCTCCTGTTGAAGATCCAGTTCTAAATACTAACCCCATCCCAATTCCAAGTAATAGTCCCCCATAAATACATGAAAGTAATTGATCATCAGTGATAGATATATCAATCTGATTGAAAAATGATAAGCATATTGGATAGAAAAATGTAGATACTGCAGTTCGCATAGCAAAATTCTTACCAAGAATTATCCAACCAATAATAAATGTCGTTATTGAGATAGCATAGACTGATATTTCAGTTGATATTTCAAACCAATAGTTCAAAACAATTGATATCCCAGTTGTTCCTCCCATAATTATATCATTTGGTAAAATAAAGAATGCGACTCCAGCAGCTACTAAGATATTACCAATTAATAAAGTAATTGTTTGGGTTACTCTTTCTTTTGTTATCATTCTATTCACCATCCTTATTTACTCCATGTTTTAAGTAAGTATATATAAAGCCATCAATTTCCCCATCCATCACTGCTTGTGTGTTTCCAGTTTCATATCCTGTTCGATTGTCTTTTACTAATGAATACGGATGGAATACATAGGATCTTATTTGCGATCCCCACCCATTATCCATATGTTCTCCTTGAATTTCTTTCATTTTAATTGATTGTTCTTCGAGATGTCTTTGATATAATTTGCTTTTCAACATACTCATCGCGCTTTCGCGATTTTTTATTTGTGAACGTTGATTTTGACAAGTGACTATGATTCCGCTTGGAATGTGGGTAATTCTAATTGCTGAGTCAGTTGTATTGACATGCTGTCCACCAGCTCCACTTGAGCGATATGTATCCACTCGCAAATCTTCATTTTTAATATCAATCTCAATCTCATCATTAAACTCAGGGATAACGTCACATGATGCAAATGATGTGTGCCTTCTTTTATTACTATCAAATGGTGATATACGCACTAAACGATGAACACCTTTTTCACTTTTAAGATAGCCATAAGCATTATACCCCTTGACTAGCATTGTGACACTTTTTATTCCTGCTTCTTCGCCATCTAAGTAATCTAATATCTCTATGCTATATCCCTTTCTTTCACAATATCTTGAATACATGCGATATAACATTTCTGCCCAATCTTGGCTCTCTGTTCCACCAGCACCTGGGTGTAATTCTAAGATAGCATTATTCTTGTCATATTCTTCAGATAGTAAAGTTTGTTCTTCAAATACTCCGAGTTTTTTTATAAATACATCGTACTCCTCGTCTAGTATCACCTTTAAATCTTCATCATAATCCTGTTTTATAGATTCATAGGTATCAAGTAATTCTACGACATCATTAGCCAAATCATTATAAGTAGAAAGAATACTTTTTATGATCCCGATTTCATCAAAAACCCGTTTCGCTTGATCAGCTTTATCCCAAAAACCATCTTGTTGTGTTAATTCTTCTAAAGAAGCTATTCTTTGCGTTTTTTTAGCGACGTCAAAGTGAATCACCTAGTTCTTTAAGAAGCAAATGAGCTTTTTCAAGCCCATTCCTTATCTCATATAATTCCATTAAAACTCTAATTGAGCAGTCTTTCTACCACCCATTTTTTCTTGCAGTTCTGGATCAAAACGATTAATTCCATAGCCAGTGATTCGATTAGCTACTTCTGTCGCGATATTTAAAGTCATTTCTTCAAACATCTCAAATCCATCTTTAGTATATTCTTGTAATGGATCTTTTTGTGCATAGGCTCTTAAATAGATTCCATTTCTTAATTTACTCATAGCATCGATATGATTAATCCATGTATAATCAATTACTGATAGTAATGTATTATTTTCAAAGCGATGTCTGTTTTCTGCAGGAGTTTCTTTAAATCTTTCATTATAATTTTCTTCATATTGATTGATTACTAACTCTGCTACTTTTTCTTTTACATATTCAGGATTATTAACTACTGCATCCATACCTTTAATAGCCAAATCAGCATAGAATAAGAAATTCTTTGTTACGTATTTTGCTACTTCTTCCATATTTACAGTATATGTCTTACCATCATAACTAGTATGAGTATCAACTAAACGACTAACAGCTGTCTTAATCATACCATATACAATATCAGTAACTGATTCCTGTGACATAATTTCATCACGCTCTTTATACATAATTTCGCGTTGTTGTCTCATAACATCATCAAATTGTAGAACTTGTTTACGTGAATCAAAGTTTTGCCCTTCAACACGCTTTTGTGCACTTTCGATTGTCTTAGAGATTATCTTAGACTCAATAGGTTCTCCTTCTAAAACTCTACCACTTAGTGACTGAATTCTTTCTCCGCCAAAGCGAACCATTAGTTCATCTTCAAATGAAACATAAAATCTAGAATATCCTGGATCTCCTTGACGTCCAGAGCGCCCCCTTAATTGGTTATCAATACGTCTTGACTCATGTCGTTCAGAACCAAGAACAGCCAATCCACCTAGCTCAGCAACTCCACCACCAAGTTTAATATCTGTACCACGTCCAGCCATGTTAGTCGCAATAGTCACTGCTCCCATAACACCAGCTTTTTCAATGATTAATGCTTCTTTTTCGTGATTTTTTGCATTTAACACGTTATGCCTAATTTTTCTTGCCGCTAACATTTTTGAAATTTTCTCCGATGTTTCAACTGCAACTGTCCCAACCAGCACTGGTTGACCACGTTTATTTCTTTCTTCAATATCATCGCACAATGCTTTAAATTTATCTGAACTTTTAGCAAATACTAAATCAGGAGCATCAATACGAATGATTGGTTTATTAACAGGTATTTCTACAACACGCATGTTATAAATTAATCTAAATTCTTCTGCTTCTGTTTTAGCAGTACCAGTCATCCCAGCTAATTTATTAAATAATCGGAAGAAATTTTGATATGTAATGGTAGCTCTTGTTTCAGTTTCTTCCTTAATTGGTACACCTTCTTTTGCTTCAATTGCCTGATGTAGCCCATCAGAATAAGCACGTCCTGGCATAACACGTCCAGTAAACTGATCAATAATCATAATTTGTGCATTACGAATGTCACGGCTACCATCTTCAGTAGCAAGCATATACTCAACATCCCTAGTCATTGTATAATTAGCTTTTAATGCTTGATTAATATGATGAACTAATGAAGTATGTTGCATATCATAAAGATTCTCTATTTTAAATCCTTTTTCTGCTTTATCAATCCCATTAGCTGTTAAAGATACTGTTTTACTTTCAATATCAACTTCATAATCTTTTTCTTCTCGTAATGATTTTACAAATTTATCAGCTTGAACATATAAAGCAGCAGTATTTTTACGACCACCTGAAATAATTAAAGGAGTTCTTGATTCATCAACTAAGATTGAATCGACTTCATCAAT
>JAVBUP010000009.1:0-4144 GCA_031555175.1 Coprobacillaceae bacterium | reverse complement strand
ATCTGTTCACCTCGATTATATAATCAGTTATAGGCATCATAAAGATTATATTATTTGTAAGAATATATTCTACTAGAAGTTACTGTAAGACTAAAATCTACTTGGATCCCTTTAAAGTGGAAGTTAACTTTTCTTTTCAGGCAATATTCGCAAATGGAGTAACGAGATATTAAAGTGCTTACATTTAGATTAATAAATGGTATAATAATCGATGAGGTGTTGATATGAGAACAATAAGATTTTCTTTGAAAATGTTAAAAGCTAGCTATAAAAAGGCGCTATTCTATGGAGTAGCTATCATTTGTAGTAGCGCTATAATCTTTGCGTTACTAAATATAGTTTTTAGTGATATATACTTAGTGAGTGAGTATAATCCATTAGGGATGGAATTCGTTTTATTGATTATTACTATGGCGATTTTAGCGACATTCTATGCAAATAGCTTTTTCTTACAAGATAAAGCAAAAGAAATTGCAATTATAACATTAAGTGGTGTTACAGTTGATCGTATGGCAATAATTTTATTCATACAAAATTTTGTTATTATAGTTACTTCATTACTCATTGGTTTTGGAATAGGAGTGCCACTTGCTTTTGGATTAAACAAGTTATGTTATGACTATATTGGGGTGACAGGAAATATATATGCAATTCATGAGATGACTTTATATGCAACAGCATTATTTGTTGGTATTGAAGTTATTTATCTAGTGTTATTAAATACAGGATTTGCTTACCGTACTGAAATTATTGATTTAATTAAGACAAGTCAAAAAATATTTAACCCAGGCAAAAGAACAAAAAAGAAGATTAAGCTATCAGCAGTGTTAGGTGATACCATGGCAGCGTCAACCGCTTATGGCACAGGGACACCAGTCAAGAAAATTGACTTCACCGAAATGATTGATTCTGTTAGCGAAGTTGAGGTAGAGGAGAATGAAATACTAGGTGGAAATAAGATATACATCTTAGCTTACCTATTACCATTTGCAGTTTTCATTCTTTTTAGGGGTGATGGATTGAGGACTGCTGTAATCATTGGTACGTATCTAGGTGTATTTGGTGTACAAGGTATAATTAGATATTTCTTGCCACAATATTTGACTATGAAAAAAGATAAGCATAAGACTAATGGTGTAGACTTAATGACTTATGGTAATTTACATTATGCATCTAGGTCTAGTTCACTATTAATTTTGCTTATCACAGTTTCTGTCATGACAATTACTAACGCAATTAGTATTTATTCAAATGATAAAAAAGTGGGGTTTGTAGCAATCGTGTCATACTTTATAATCTTAGTATTGTTAGCGATTTGTATAATATATAAAGTAATTACTGAAGCAATTAGACGAGTGAAAAACTTTAGACAAGTGCAATTACAAGGTTTTAATAAAAAACAAATAGTGAAAATGATAAAAAAGGAAATGATTGCCTTTTTCTCAATGCTAATATTTTTACCGCTGCCATACATTATAGCTCTAGTTTTTACAAATGTTAATTTAGGGTATTTGAATATGGTATTAGGTAGTTGGTTAGTGTTATTCTATGTCGTGGCATTCGGGATAGCAGGAATTATTTCTTACTTATCCTATAGACATTTTGTTATTGAAACAATCAAGCCAGGCTTTGGAAAATAGTGCAGAGAAATCTGCGCTTTTATAATGGCAAAAAAAGCGCTTGAAATAATACTTATAACAAGATATACTTATGCACCTAGGAGGAATAACATGGAACGAAAATATATAGAGATTATTGGCGCAAGAGAGAATAATTTGAAGAATATCACAGTAAAAATCCCGAAAAACGATATTACAATTTTTACTGGTGTTTCAGGTAGTGGTAAATCAAGTATAGTGTTTGAAACACTAGCTCAAGAGGCGGGAAGGCAATTAAATGAGACTATGCCAGCCTTTGCTAGAACTTTTTTACCAAAGTACTCTCAACCAGAGGCGGATAGTATAAAGAATTTGTCGACTGCAATTATTATTGATCAAAAAAGACTTGGTGGAAATTCGAGGTCAACATTAGGAACTATCACTGATATCAATCCATTATTACGTTTATTATTTAGTCGTTTTGCATCTCCACATATTGGAACAGCAAATTTTTATTCATTTAATGATCCTTCAGGTATGTGCCCTGAGTGTGAAGGAATGGGAAAGATCATTACATTAGATATTAATAAGGCAGTAGATATGGATAAGTCCTTGGCTGAAGGAGCAGTTTTATTAGCGGGATATAATGTAGGTGGTTATTACCATGGACAACTAATCAATAGTGGTTTTTTTGATGTAAATAAAAAAATAAAAGATTTTAATCAAGATGAGTTGAATAAGCTTTTATACCAAAAACCAGAAAAAGTAGAAGTAAATTATAAAGGTACTGACTTTAGCGGTGTATATGAGGGTATTGCAGAAAGATTTGTACGACAAAATGTTAAGTCAGCCGCTGAAAAATCGGAAACCAGTAGAAAAAAAGCTGAATCATTAAGTGTTATCAAAGAATGTCCGGTTTGTAATGGGAAGAGATTAAGCCAAGAAACATTGAACTCAAAGATAAATGGATATTCAATTCATGACTTGACAGATATGCAAGTTACAGACTTAGTTGAGATATTGAAGTCTTTTAAGATTGTTGGTGCTGAGCCAATTATTCAAAATCTAATTGAGAGGTTAGAAAACTTGATTCAAATAGGATTAGATTATATCAGTTTAAGTCGTGAAACGGCATCACTCTCAGGTGGTGAGTCACAAAGGGTTAAAATGGTAAAACATTTATCTAGCAGTTTAACAGAAGTATTATACATATTTGATGAACCATCAGTTGGACTACATCCTCGTGATGTACATCGCTTAAATGAATTATTAGTTAAGATTAGGGATAAAGGCAATACGGTTATTGTAGTAGAACATGACCCTGATGTTATTAAAGTTGCAGATTATATTATTGATGTTGGTCCAAAAGCAGGAAAAGATGGTGGGACAATCGTATTTGAAGGAAATTATGATGAGTTATTAAAATCAAATACTTTAACTGGAAAGTTTATCGGTCAACAAATTTCAATAAATAATAACCCACGAATAAGTGAAGAGTTTTTTGAAACATCTAAAAGTAGTAAACATAACTTAAAGAATGTGTCATTAAGGGTTCCAAAAGGGATATTTACATGTGTAACAGGGGTGGCCGGTTCTGGTAAGAGTACTTTAGTTAACTATGTATTTGCACAAGAGTTTCCGGAGTCAATTCGCATTGACCAAACTCCTGTAGGAGCAAACATTCGTTCCAATTCTGCAACATATACTGGAATTATGGATACCATACGCCAAATTTATGCTGATGCGAATAGTGTAAGTGCGAGTTTATTCAGTTACAACTCTGATGGTGCCTGCCCAAAGTGTAAGGGAACAGGGATACTTGAAGTGAATTTATCATTTATGGATAATGTTCAAACAGTATGTGATGAGTGTGATGGAAAACGTTATAAACAAGAGGTACTAGGATATACATATAAAGATAAAAATATAGTAGATGTAATGGCGATGACAATTACTGAGGCTTTAGAGTTCTTTGAACATAAAGACATTACAAGTAAGCTAAAATCACTAGTCGAAGTTGGATTATCATACATGACATTGGGTCAACCACTTAGCACCTTATCAGGGGGAGAATGTCAACGTTTAAAATTGGCAAAAGAATTAAATAAGAAAGGTAATATCTATATAATGGATGAACCAACAACAGGACTCCATATGTCTGATATTAGAAACATTATCGACATTATTGAACGACTAGTTGAAAAGGGGAATACAGTGATTGTAATTGAACATAATTTAGATATTATTAGAAGTGCAGATTGGATTATTGATCTTGGTCCAGATGGTGGATCAAGAGGAGGAGAAATTGTTTTCGAAGGTAAACCAGAAGACTTATCACGTTGTAAACGATCTATTACAGCTAAATATCTTTAGAATTGAGTAAACTAAAAAAGGGCATTAGCCCTTTTTTCTTTATTCAAATCTCAACCGCACCATTATTTAATTTATTAAATTCTATATCATAAGCAGATTCAAAGTCAAATAGTTTTCTAGGCATTGAATTAATTTGATTAGATATATCATCTAAATATTGTTGTTCTACTTGA
>JAVBUP010000037.1:0-19328 GCA_031555175.1 Coprobacillaceae bacterium | reverse complement strand
TATTAAAGTTGGACATAGATAAAACTCTCCTTTGTGTAATTGGTCGCAAATTAATCATACATGGGAAGTCATAACTATGTCTATTTATTTTTGGTTAAAACAAAAGATTCTTCTTTACCCCTACGGATATTGAAGAACCACAATAAGGATGCAAATCCTTTTTTCTTTTACAGAAAAAAAAGATGGCGTTTCCACCATCATTTAACGACTATTCAACTTCGATTGCGTTTACAGGACAAGAAGCAGCTGCTTCTTCAACTTCTGCAACAAAATCATCAGGTAATTCAGTAGAATCTCCTAAGATATTTTCTGCTAATCCATTAGAATTCATATCGAATACGCTTGGACAAATTGATGTACATGCTGCACATCCAATGCATGTTTCTTGATTTACTTTAGTTTTCTTTCCCATTAATATAGCCTCCTTGTAATGTAACGAATAAATTCGTTACGTATATTATACCAAAAAATAACCAATATACAATAAAGACTATTAAAAGAAAGAAAAAATTTAATGAGATATCTGAAAATAGTTTGTTCCAATAGGCAAAATTGATTATGATGTGGTATAATAGCAAAGAGGTGATATTATGGCTAAATTAACGAGAATGGAAAGATTCCATGCAAGTAATACTGAACAAAATGATATAGATAGTGATAATGCCATTTATCCAGAAGAAAAAAACGAAGGTATTGATGAACTTGTAGATATGTTTCGTGATAAATTAGATGATAATTTCAATGATTCTACTCAAGAATTAGTAGAAAAAGCAATCTCAAAAGTTAGAGAGGCTACTGGGGATACTGATAATACTAAAGTACTTATATTGAATCGTATTCGTGATAAAAGTATTGATAGTTCATTTGATTTGGATATGATGGATAGAATGAAACACAATGCTATTAGAAAGCCATTAATCTATGATGAAGTAACAATGGAAAACGATAAAAATAAGTTTATTGATAATCTAATGGAAAAATATGATTTGGATGAAACACGTGACTATCGTAAAGAGTTTTCAATTCTGAATGATAAAGAAAATCAAAGTGATGTTATGAATAATACTAACACATTTAATAGACCAGCTATATTTGATGAAATAGAAGCTGAAGAGCAGCCTGAAGAGCCAATTAATGCTTTAGAAATAGAGGATATGAAGGTAGTTGAGAATGATACTGAGTTTAAGACTTTAGAATTGTTTGAAGACATTGACCAAGTAGCTTTTGATGAGGTGCAAGCAAAAAGAGATATTAAATCTATGCGTGTAGATGATGAGTTACTAGATGAAGAAGGTAGCGGAAAATTATTTAAGATTATTGTTTCAATATTAGTTTTAGCTATTTTTGGGTTAGCTAGTTATTTAGCAATATTATTTTTAGGGATTGAGATTTTTTAGCAAGGTTAAACCTTGCTTTTATGTGAGGAGTGTAAAATATGAAAAAAATTAGTATTGCAATTGATGGACCATCTGCTAGTGGTAAGAGTACAATTGCGAAAAGAGTAGCAAAAGAGTTAGGATATTCTTATCTTGATACTGGGGCAATGTATCGTAGTATATCGCTATATATATATCGTCAAGGAATAGATATCGAAGATAAAGACAAAGTTATTGAGGCATTGGATTTTATAAATATTTCTTTTAAAAATGGGGATATTTATCTGAATGGTGAAGATGTTTCATTGGAAATAAGACAAGAGTATATTTCTAAAATAACACCTAGAATATCTTCTTATAAGGAAGTTAGAACTTTCTTAGTAGCGCAGCAAAAAAGCATTGCTGCTAAGAAAGAAATAATAATGGATGGCAGGGATATTGGTTCAGTTGTTATTCCTGATGCTGAGTTGAAAATATATCAGGTAGCTTCGGTAGAATGTAGAGCGATGAGGAGATATCAAGAGAATATAGCTCGTGGTATCGAGTGCGATTATGAAACAGTTAAGCAAGATGTAATTGATAGAGATTATGAGGATATGAATAAAGAAGTTGGAGCATTGATAAAATGTGCTGATGCTATAGAAATTGATACTTCAGATATGGAAATTGAAGAAGTAGTAAGTAAAATACTCGCCTTAGCGAGGGAAAGAATGGAAGTGAGATAATGAGCGGTGTAGTAGCAATAGTTGGAAGACCAAATGTTGGTAAGTCAACAATATTTAATAGATTAGTAGGGGAAAGATTGTCAATTGTCGAAGATGTGGCTGGGGTAACTAGGGATCGTATTTATGCAAGAGCAACTTGGTTAACTAGAGATTTTAGAGTAATTGACACTGGTGGTATTGAGATAGCTGAATCCACTTTTATGGAACAAATCAAAGCTCAAGCCGAAATAGCTGTAGAAGAAGCAAATGTCATCGTTTTTGTCGTTAATGGGCGTGAAGGCTTAACTAGAGATGATGAATACATTGCTAGGTTATTGCAAAAGGCTAACAAGCCGCTTATCTTAGCTGTCAATAAAATAGATGATAATCATTACTTAGATTCAATCTATGAGTTCTATAGTCTAGGTATTGGAGATCCAATCGCGGTATCTGGTAGTCATGGAATTGGGATTGGTGATTTATTAGATCAAATCCTTGTTCATTTACCAAAAGAAGAAGAAGTTATAGAAGATGGTATATTGCGTTTTGCTTTAATTGGGAGACCAAATGTTGGTAAATCAAGTTTAACAAATGCAATTCTTGGTGAAGATAGAGTAATTGTATCTGATGTAGCAGGAACTACAAGAGATGCAATAGATACTAATTTTGTTCATGATGGAAAAGAATATGCAGTAGTTGATACGGCTGGTATGCGTAAAAAAGGAAAAATATATGAGAATATAGAAAAATACTCAATATTGCGTGCCATGTCTGCAATTGAAAAGTGTGATGTAGCCTTAGTGGTTATCGATGCTAATGAAGGAATAATTGAACAAGATAAGCATGTCGCTGGATATGCTCATGAAGCTGGCAAAGGAGTCATTATTGTCGTTAATAAGTGGGACTTACTAGAGAAAGATGATAAGACAATGCAAAATTTTGAGAAGGACATTAGAAGCCATTTCAAATATTTGGATTATGCCCCAATCGTGTATGTATCTGCAGTAACAAAACAACGCGTACACAGCATTTTCCCAGTAATTGATAAAGTGTATGAGAATAATCGTCGTCGCATAGCGACAAGTGTTTTAAATGATGTCATTTTAGATGCTCAAACTATGAATCCAACAACTACGTTCAACGGTGGAAGACTAAAAATATATTATTCTAATCAAGTAAGTATTTGTCCACCAACATTCGTGCTTTTTGTTAATGAACCATTATACATGCATTTTAGTTATCAACGTTATTTAGAAAATCGCATTCGTGATAGCTTTGAATTTGAAGGAACACCTATTCATATAATTTGTAGAAGGAGAGACTAATCATGAGTAAAATAGCTATTTTAGGAACAGGAAGTTGGGCTAGTGGCTTAGCTACTGTATTAACTGATAATAAGCATGAAGTTCTACTATATGGAATTTCACAAGATGAAATTGAAGACATTAATAATAATCACCAAAATTCGAAATTCTTTAAAGATGTTGACTTAAATAAAGAAATAAGAGCTACAAACAATTTAGATTTAGCATTAGAAAATGCTGATTATGTTTTGGTTACTCTTCCTTCACAATTTATTCGTGAGGTATTAACTGAAGTTAATTCAAAACTTAAAAGGAAAATTACTATTATCAATGCATCAAAAGGATTTGATTTAACCACGAACCAAAGATTAAGTGACACAATACGCACTTGTGTTGATATAGAAAGACGCAATGAAATAGTTTCTATAATTGGCCCAAGCCACGCAGAAGAAGTTGTAATTAGACTATATACGACTGTTTGTGCTGTTTCTATAGATCATGATACTGCGAAAGATGTTCAAAACTTATTTTCTAATGAGTATTTTAGAGTTTATACATTAGAAGATGAAATCGGTGCAGAGTATGGTGTAGCCTTAAAGAATGTCATGGCTGTTGCCTCTGGTGTACTATCTGGACTTGGCTATGGAGATAATACAAGAGCTGGGCTTATAACTCGTGGTTTAGCGGAAATGGTGCGCTATGGGGTAGCAAAAGGTGGAAAACCAGAAACATTCTTAGGATTAACTGGTGTTGGAGATTTGATTGTTACTTGCACAAGTCCGCATTCTCGTAATTTTCAGGCTGGATACGAAATTGGTAAATCCAATGATGTAGAAAACTTTATGAAAACAAATAAAAAGACATGTGAAGGTATTCGCAGTTGTAAGGTTATTTATGAAGATGCTCAGAGCTATCCTGAATTAAAAATGCCAATTGTAGAAGCAATATATGATGTTTTGTATAATCATCATGAACCTTCAAGTGTTATTAAAAGACTAATGACACGAGAGTTAAAACCAGAATAGGCACATTTATTGGCCTCTTACATATAGTAATGTAGGAGGTTTTATTATGGATAAGAATAAGCTTTTTAATACAATAGAGAAAAAAACAAATGTTTCAAAGGATGATATCTTCAGTTTAGCGAAATCTCTGCAAACTAAAGACTTAACAAAAGAATCAAATATTCGTGATTTGATTGATGATGTTTCTAAAATGGCTGGCAAGAGTGTCTCAAAAGAGAAAGCAGATAAAATAGTAAATATTATACAAAACAATAAGGTACCAAAAGATTTGAATAATATTTTATAGACCAAAATTTGGTCTTTTTTTGTTTATAGCCGCATAGATTTTACTACATTACTACATAAGGGAGGATAATGATGAATACAAATGAAATGTTGAAAAACATTGGTGAACGCACGAATGGTGATGTATATTTAGGGATAGTTGGCCCAGTACGCGTTGGGAAATCTACATTTATAAAGAAGTTTATGGAATTAGCTGTCTTAAGCAATATTGTTGATGAAGCAGAAAAAAAGAGGGCAATTGACGAATTGCCACAATCTGGTGAAGGCAAGATGATTATGACTGCAGAACCAAAGTTTGTTCCTAATAATGCTGCTAAAGTACAATTGGAGAACGAGTTTGAAGTTAAAGTAAGATTAGTAGATTGTGTTGGTTATGTAATTAATGGAGCAAAAGGATATCAAGATGAACAAGGCATTCGCATGGTAAGAACACCATGGTTTAGCGAAGCTATTCCTTTTGATGAAGCAGCAAAAATCGGTACACAAAAAGTGATCCAAGATCATTCAACTATTGGTATTGTTGTAACTACAGATGGAACAATTGCAGACATTGAAAGACCAAATTATATTCAAGCAGAAAATGAAGTAATTGAGGAATTAAAAAGGATTGGTAAACCTTTTATAGTTATTGTCAATTCACGCACTCCGTCTAGTCCGCAAGCAATTGCGATTACTGAAGAAATAAGAGGAAAGTATAGTGTACCAACTATGGCTTTAAGCGTTGAGCATATGTCAGAAAATGATGTATCAGAAATACTTAAAGAAGCGCTATATGAGTTCCCAGTTTCAGAGATTGAAGTTAATATGCCAAAATGGGTTGCTGTTTTAGATCATGATCATTGGCTAAAGAAAGAATTTGATCAAGCTGTACAAAATTCACTGAAAGCAGTTGAAAAACTTCGTGATGTTGAAGGAATAACTGATTATATTGAAGAATGTGAGTATATAGAAAAAGCTGTTTTAAAATCTATTGATACAGGAAAAGGTAATGCAATCATTGATATCGAAATTCCTACTGGATTATACAATGAAGTATTAAAGGATATAATTGGAGTAGATATTGCTGATAAGGCAGACTTAATTAGTTTAATGCAAAGCTTAGCAAAGGCTAAGAAGGAATATGATGCTATTTCTAGTGCATTAAAAATGGTTAAGCAAACAGGATATGGATTTGCATCGCCAATTTTATCAGATATTGTATTAGAGACACCAGAGGTAGTAAAACAAGGGCAACGTTATGGAGTTAAACTAAATGCTAAGGCTCCTTCTATTCACATGATTAGAGTAGATGTAGAAACTTCTTTTGAACCAATTATTGGCTCTAAACAACAATCAGAAGAACTTGTTAAGTATCTATTAAGAGATCATGCAATAGATCCATCGGAAATTTGGAAATCAGATATTTTTGGGCGACAATTAAGCGATATTATTAAAGATGGCATCAATGTTAAGCTATCTGTAATCCCAGAAAACGCTCGTGTTAGAATCCAAGATATTTTATATAAGTTAGTTAATAAAGGTAAAGGCAATGTTATTGCAATTGTTTTATAGAAAAGTATTGTAAATATCGGCTAATAATGTTATTATTCATTTTGTTAAAATAAAAAAAGGAGATTTTATTATGAACAAAAAAGAATTAGTAGATATTATTGCAGATAAGAAAAACTTAACAAAAAAAGATACAGAAATCTTAGTAGATACAATTTTTGAAACAATGGTAGAACATGCATTAAAAGGAGAAAAAGTTGTAATCTCAGGATTTGGTACTTTCAAAATTAATGAAAGAAAAGAAAGAAAAGGAATTAGTCCAAAGACTAAAGAACCAATGATTATACCAGCATCTAAAACTTTAAGCTTTAAACCAAGTAATAAGTTAAAAGATGCGATGAACTAATCATTAAATAGTAATATTATTAAAGTGCCTAGGCACTTTTTTATTTATTTTTTGAATTATAATTAAAATGGAATTACGTTAGGGCATATATTGTTGTGGATGCTAATATTTATGAGTAACGATGGTAATAGAGTATTTTAATTACTGTTTGTGAGTTCACACATATTGCGAAATATCGTATTTCACTAAACAACTCTACTTTGATGTTTTTTAGAAAAGAAGAACTTAATTAAGTTGAAGTAGGACATACTGGTATGATGATTAGCAATGAATGATAAATTCATAAAATTATATTATTTGCCAACTGATAATAAAATATAGAATTATGTTTATAAAAAGTTTATAATTAATTTAGGATAAGTAATTTTATCTATACTATATTAAATACGAGGTGAATAAAATGGGATATGGTTTTTATGGTTATAATTTTTCTGATCCATATATCTTATTAGGTATGGTTCTAGTATTAATCGCTACAATCTTTTGTGGTATTGCACAATCAAAAGTTAATAACGCGTATAATAAGTATTCGAAAATAGCAAATAATGAAGGGTTGTCTGGTTATGATGTTGCTAGAAGGATACTTGATAATAATGGAATGAGTGACATGCAGATTTATGAAACTCAAGGTAAACTGTCTGATCATTATGATCCAACAAAGAGAACAGTGAATTTATCATCTGATATATACCATGGACGTTCGATTGCATCAGTTGCAGTTGCAGCACATGAATGTGGACATGCAATTCAACATCATACAGGATATAAAGCAATAGTATTTAGGAACGCTATATTACCCCTATGTAGAATTGGGCAATCACTAGGATGGATTGTAATTATCATTGGTCTAGTTTCTGAAGCGTTTGGACTTGCTTGGTTTGGGTTGGCATTGATGTCAGCTATCTTAGTATTCCAAGTATTAACTTTACCAATAGAGTTTAATGCATCAAATAGAGCATTAGCAATTTTAGAGAGTAGTTTTGTTTCGCAAGATGAAGTATATATGTCAAAACAAATGTTAAGTGCTGCTGCATTGACTTATGTAGCTGGATTTGCGGCGAGTGTAGCTTCAATTCTTAGAATACTCTTAATGATATTAGGTAATAGTAGAAGACGTGATTAGGTGGAGAAATCCACCTTTTTAAATGAACTAATTTCTAGTTTATTGTTAATTGTATATATGAGTATAGAAGTAGTTGGTGTTACTTATAGGAATTCATTCAATAGGTGGGCAAGTATTTTTAATTGCTATTATAATCAGTAAAACTTTTTCATAGTCGTTAATGATAATATTTTGTTCTCTCCATTTTATAATGAAAGTATTTTAATAGTGTGTTATACTAACCATAGGTGATATAATGAAGGAATTTTTAGAAGAACAGGCAATGCGCAGAACTATTATACGTATGTCACATGAAGTTTTAGAAAAGAATAAAGGTACAGATAATATTATTCTTATTGGTGTAATGACTCGGGGAATTTACCTAGCTAATCGTTTAGCGGATTTTATTGAAGCATTTGAAGGGAAACGTATCCCATGTGGGTATCTTGATATTTCTAATCATCGTGATGATCAAAAGAAAAACTTAAATGATAATTTAACAGATATACCGTTTTCAATTGAAGGCAAGAAGGTAATACTTGTTGATGATGTATTGTTTAAAGGTCGAACTGTTAGAGCGGCAATGGATGCATTAATTGACTTAGGAAGACCAAAAGAAATTCAATTAGCTGTATTAGTAGACCGCGGACACCGTGAGTTTCCAATTAGAGCCGATTACGTAGGCAAGAACTATCCTACTTCATTAGATGAAGATATTATAGTGAAATTTAGGGAAATAGATGGTTGTGATGGAGTATTTGTAGAGGAAAGGAAATAAATATGAAAAAGATAAGAAAAGCAGTAATTCCAGCCGCTGGGTTAGGAACAAGATTTTTACCAGTAACTAAGTCTTTACCCAAGGAAATGTTACCAATAGTTGATATTCCGACTATTCAGTATATTGTAGAGGAAGCTGTGAAAAGTGGCATTGAGGAAATTCTAATAATTACTAACCCATATAAGGAATCAATTGCTAATCATTTTGATAAATCTTATGAACTAGAAGGAAGACTTACTGCTTCTAATAAAATGGCTGAAGTTAAATTAATACAAGATATTGCTAATATGGCTAAAGTTTTTGTTGTAAGACAAGGTGAACCAAAGGGGTTGGGACATGCAATATTATGTGCGAAACCATTTATTGGTGATGAACCGTTTGCTATTTTATTAGGTGATGACATAGTTGTAAACAAAGATAGTAAACCAGCTTTATTACAGTTAATCGCTGCGTTTGAAGATACTAATTCATCAGTTGTTGGAGTACAAACTGTAGCATTAGAAAATGTTTCAAAGTATGGAATTGTTGCTCCAGATACAACTGTTGCAGCAGTTGGTAGATTATCAAAACTGTTAGATATGGTGGAAAAACCAAAAACAGAATTAGCCCCATCAAGAATGGCTGTACTAGGAAGATATGTATTAACGCCAAAAATCTTTGATTTACTTGAAACACAAGAAAAAGGTGCCGGTAATGAAATTCAACTGACTGATGCTATTAAACGTTTGATGGCGTATGAAAATGTTTATTCATATGATTTTGAAGGGGAAAGATATGATGTGGGAGATAAGTTTGGCTTTATTAAGGCTACTATTGATTTCTCATTAGATCGTGATGATTTAAAAGATAAAGTTAAAGAATATTTAAGAGAATTAGCGACAAAGGACTTCAAAATATATTAAAAATAATGAATGTGTTAACACATTCATTTTTATATTGTGTAACAAATATATTTACCCTTTTAAAAGTGGCAAAAAAGTAGTATAATTTATGTGTTAATTTATGGAAAAGGAGAATTTTACATGCCAAAAAATTATTTGTCAATGGATGGAAATACTGCTGCTGCTCACGTTGCATATGCATTTACTGAGGTAGCTAGTATTTATCCAATTACTCCGTCTTCACCGATGGCGGAAAATGCAGAAGCTTGGGCTGCTGCTGGAAGAAAAAATATATTTGGTTCGTCAGTAAATGTAATTGAAATGCAATCGGAAGCCGGTGCAGCTGGTGCAGTTCATGGTGCTTTACAAGCCGGAGCTTTAGCGACAACATTTACAGCGAGTCAAGGATTATTATTAATGATTCCTAACTTATATAAAATAGCTGGTGAATTATTACCTGGTGTATTCCATGTATCGGCTCGTGCTTTAGCGACTCGTTCATTATCTATCTTTGGAGATCACCAAGATATTTATGCTTGTCGTCAAATTGGAATGCCAATGTTAGTTTCTCATTCTGTACAAGAAATCATGGACTTAGGCGGTATTGCTCACTTAACAGCAATCAAAGCATCAGTTCCTGTAATGCATTTCTTTGATGGATTTAGAACAAGTCATGAAATTCAAAAAATTGAAGTACTAGATTACCAAGTGCTTGAAAAATTACTTGATAAAGAAGCATTAGCTGCTTACAAGAAACGTGCTTTAAATCCTCATACAAACCCAATTCAAAGAGGTGGGGCAGAAAATGATGATATCTACTTCCAAGGAAGAGAAGCACAAAATACTCATTACGATAACGTAACAGAAGTAGTTGCTGATTATATGAAAGCAATCTCTGCTGAGACTGGTAGACATTATGCACCATTTACATATTATGGTCACCCTGAAGCAGATAGAGTTATCATAGCTATGGGATCTGTTACTGAAACTATTCAGGAAACAATTGATGCGTTAAGTAAAAAAGGAGAAAAAGTTGGGGTTATTAAAGTTCATTTATATCGTCCATTCTCTCCAAAATACTTATTGAATGTATTACCTAAAACTGCAAAAAAAGTTGCTGTATTAGATAGAACTAAAGAAATGGGTGCTACTGGAGAACCATTATACTTAGATGTTGTATCTGTATTAAAAGATACAGATGTAGAAGTAATCGCTGGTGGGCGTTATGGAATGGGTTCTAAAGATGTTAATCCAAAACAAATTAAAGCAGTTTATGATCATTTAAATTCAAGTAATCCATTTACTTCATTTACTGTAGGTATTGTTGATGATGTTACTCATTTATCATTACCTTTAGATGCATCGTTTAAAGTTGAAAAAGACTATACTGCATGTTTATTCTATGGATTAGGTTCTGATGGAACTGTATCTGCAAACAAGAACTCAATTAAAATTATCGGGGATCACACTGATTTATACTCTCAAGCATATTTTGCTTATGATAGTAAAAAAGCTGGTGGGGCAACTCGTTCACATTTACGTTTTGGTAAAAACCCAATTCGTTCAACATACTATATTGACAATGCTGACTTTATCTCTTGTTCAGTAGATAACTATGTATTAAAATATGATATGCTTAAAAACTTAGCTGAAGGTGGTACATTCTTATTAAATACTACATTTGATAAAGATGAAGTAGTTAAATACTTACCAAATAGAATGAAAAAACAATTAGCAGATAAAAAAGCTAAATTCTATATTATCAATGCTAATGATATTGCTGCTGAAATTGGTATGGGAAGAAGAACAAATACAATTCTTCAATCTGCATTCTTTGCATTAAATCCAGCTATTTTACCAATTGAAGAATCATTAGATTTCATGAAACAAGCTGCTACGAAATCTTATAGCAAAAAAGGTCAAGAAATCGTTGCTTTAAATCATAAAGCAATTGATCTTGGTAAAGATGCAATGAGTGAAGTAGTTGTTGATGCTTCTTGGTCAGATTTAGTTGTAACTGATGTTAGAAGTAAAATTGGTGATGATCACTTCGATAGTTTTGTATCAATCATCAATGGTCTTGATGGATATGATCTACCAGTATCTGCCTTCTTAGGGGATAAATTGGATGGATCTATGAGATCAAATGTATCTTATAATGAAAAACGTACAATTGCTGCTGAAGTACCTGCATGGGAAAAAGAAAACTGTATCCAATGTAATAACTGTGTTATGGTTTGCCCTCATGCAACAGTAAGAGCGTTCTTATTAGATGATGTAGAACTTGCGAATGCACCAGAAGATATTTCTGGAGATGTTTTAACACCAGTAGGAAAAGGGGTAGAAGGATTAGTTTATAGAATCCAAGTATCACCTGATAACTGCGTTGGTTGTGGATTGTGTGTATCTGAGTGTCCAGGAAAAGCTGGAAACAAAGCATTAAAAATGGTACCAGTGAAAGAAGAGTTAAGTCACGCTCCTTTAGCTGATTACTTATATAATGATACAGAATATAAGACAGACAAATACCCATTAACAGTAACAAAAGGTGTAGGTTTCATGAAGCCATACTTTGAAGTATCTGGGGCATGTGCTGGATGTGGTGAAACTCCATATTATAGATTAGTATCTCAATTATTTGGTGCAGATATGAGAATTGCCAATGCAACTGGATGTTCTTCTATCTATACAGGATCAACTCCTTCAACACCAATGGTTATTGATAAGAATGGTCATGGACCAGCATGGGCTAACTCATTATTCGAAGACAATGCAGAATTTGGGTTCGGTATGAAATTAGCTGAAAACTATAAATCAAAATATGTATTAGAATTAGTTGAAAGAACGATTTCTAATGTAGAACCAGCTTTAGCTGAAGTATTAGGACAATATAAAGCAGTTAAAGGAAACAGAGAAGAAGAAAGAGCATTAATGCCTGAAATCACTCGTTTAGTTAATGAAAGTTCAAATAGTGAAGTGAAAGAGTTATTGGACTTAGCTGGAGATATGGTTACTAAATCTCAATGGATCGTTGGTGGAGATGGATGGGCTTATGACATCGGATACGGTGGATTAGATCATGTTATCGCTAATAACGAAAACGTTAATATTTTAGTATTAGACACTGAAGTATATTCAAATACTGGTGGACAATCTTCTAAATCAAGTCAAGCTGCTTCAATTGCAAAATTTACTGCAAGTGGAAAAGCTGGAACTAAGAAAGATTTAGCAGCAATCGCGATGTCTTATGGACATGTGTATGTAGCTCAAATCGCAATGGGTGCAAATCCAATGCAAACGATCAAAGCTTTAAAAGAAGCTGAGGCATATGATGGACCATCTCTAATCATCGCTTACTCTCCATGTATTGAACATGGTATTAAAGGTGGTTTAGGAAATCATCAACAACAACAACGTAATGCCGTTGCTTGTGGATACTTCAACCTATTAAGATTTGATCCAAGATTAGAAGATCAAGGAAAGAATCCATTACAATTAGATTCTAAAGCTCCTGATTTCTCTAAATTCCAAGAACACTTATTATCAGAAAATAGATTTGCTCAATTATTACAAATCAATCCTGATCATGCAAAAGAGTTAATGGAAAAGTGTCAAAAAGATGCTGAAAAACGTCGTGCTCGTTTAGAAAAAATGGCAGTTAACTAAATAAACTAAGGTTATCGCAAGATAACCTTTTTTTCTTAATTTTCTCTTATAAACTTCTTTAACAATGTAAGTCGTGGTATAATAATTGTCGGAGGTATATTATGAGAAGAAGAAAAAGAATTAGATGGGGTAGAATAATATTAGTAATGTTCATTATTGCTGCCATCGCTGGTATTGGCGCTTATTTTGGAGTGCCAAAACTAATGGCTTATTTAGAAAAAAAGGAAGCAATCAAGAATGACAAGACTGCGCCTGGTGGACTAGTAACAACTGTTGAGATAAATGTGAACGATAAAATCGTTCCCGAAGATATAATCTATGACATCTTTGACAATGTCTCTGATGAAAAAGATATAAAAGTAAAGTTTAAAGAAAATTATTCATTTAGTACGCAAGGCGTATATAACGTTGTTGTGCTATTAGAAGATGAAGCAGGAAATATAGGAGAAGTAAATGGTAGTGTTAAAGTATATGGCGATGTTATAACACCTCAAAAAAGTGATGGTGAGTATGCTTTCTTAGTGCCTACTGATTATGTAGTTAAGAATGAGGCACCTACCGAATCAATTACACCTATTGGGTTGCCAGTAGTTAAAAGTACTCCTACTAAAATTAATATGTGTACTGAAAAGAGAAATAGTGATTTAGAATATGAATTCAAAGATGCTGAGCAAACTGCTGAACTCAAATCATATAATTTCTATGGTGAAAGTTTAAATCTTTATGGACAAGAATATACTGGGTACACTTCTAATACAGATCCGTTTGTAGGAAGTTCTATCGTGTTGGTTAATATTTGCACTGGTCAAGAAACTTCGTTCAAGTATTCTGCCAATATTGATGAAAATATTAAAACTGCTGAGTTAGAAGCTGGTACATATGAAGTTTATATTAAAACTGGATCAGTTTTGAAACGTTTGATTAGTTCTGAATTAGTATTTGATACGATGTATACAGTTACTCGTGATAGCACTAATAAGAAAGTGCAAATTATTGCTAATAAGGAGTTAGAAAACAAAGTTTTAACACAAAATCAAGTTTATATTACGGTAAAGGAAATCCCTCATTCAGAGCTTCCTAAAGGTGTATATGATATTGTGTTAGACCCTGGACATTATAGTATTCAATATGGAAAAGAAATTACATGGATTGCAATTGACATGGGAGCTACTGGAAATGGTTTAACAGAGGGGACAGCTAACTATTTAACGGCTACAGAATTGAAATCAATCTTAGAGGCTAAAGGATTAAAAGTTCAAATAACAAGACAATATGCAGAAGATGTAATTTTGGAGTTTGGAATTAACTCTCGTATTCATACTTCGTATTTATCGCAAGCAAAATTTTATTTCGCTTGCCACCTAAATACGAGTCCAAATGCAAGTACAAGTGGTTCCGAAATATATACGACTAGATTTGGTAGCAAAAAGTTAGCAGATACTATTAGTAGTTCTTTAAAGAACTCAAAAATACGTGTTAATAATAGTTCTATTCAATATAAATTTGGTATCTTTGATTACTATCATTTTATTAGAGAAACTGGTGGTAACGCAACTATGGCAGGACAAGAATTAGCGACTGGATCAGGAGCTAATTCCCAAACATTCGCGCGTACAACTCATGGAGCACATGGATTGTTATTAGAATTAGCATATATTTCAAATCCTGCGGAAGCACAGAACTGGAAGGATAACTACAAATCTTCTGTCCAAGAGGTTGCTAATGGTTTATTCAAGTATTTAGGAATTGAATAGGAGGTATTCTATGAAGGTAAAATTGTATTTTGAAAATGAGAAGGCTCTATCTAAATCTGGTATTGGTCGTGCACGTGTGCATCAAATGAAAGCTCTAGAATTAGAAAATATCGAATATACAACAAATAAAAAGGATAATGATTATGATATATTACATATCAATACATATTATTTATTGAGTTATTTGCAAGTTAGAAAAGCAAAGAGGATGAATAAAAAAATTATTTACCATGCTCATAGTACAGAAGAAGATTTTAAGAATTCGTTTATGTTTTCTAACCAGATTGCTCCATTATATAAAAAGTGGTTAGTATATCTGTATAATAAGGCTGATCTAATTATTACGCCTACAAGTTATTCTAAATCTATTTTGGAAGGGTATAATTTGAGAAGCCCGATTTATGCAATATCTAATGGTATTAGTTTAGAGAAATTTAAGAAAGACATAGAAAAAGAACGTAAATTTAGAGAATACTTTGGTTTTTCTAATGAAAAAACAGTTATTTCAGTCGGATGGTTTTTTGAAAGAAAAGGATTTGACACATTTTGTGAAGTCGCCAAGGCGTTACCAGAATATAAATTTATTTGGTTTGGTGATTATAAATTATCTGCTCCAACTAAGAAAATACGAAGATTGATTAATGATCATCCGAATAATGTGATATTACCTGGATATATAAAAGGTGATGTAATTGAAGGGGCCTACAGTGGTGCTGATATATTCTTTTTCCCAAGTAGGGAAGAAACAGAGGGGATAGTTGTATTAGAAGGCTTAGCATGTGAGCAAAATGTTATAGTTAGAGATATACCCGTTTATAATGGGTGGCTTGTTGATGAAGAAAACTGTTATATGGGTAAGGATACAAACGATTTTGTTGAACTGATACCAAAGATTATGAATAATGAATTACCGGATACCACAAAACAAGCATATGAAACAGCTAAATCTAAAAGCATTGCAGTTATAGCAAAACAATTAAGAGAAGCATACGAAACAGTTTTAAAAAAATAGGAAGGTGATATTATGAGAGTAGCTCTATTTTCGGACACTTATACTCCTTATATAAATGGTGTTGCGGTATCCGTTCAAGTTTTAAAAAATGAGTTAGAGAAACATGGTCATGAAGTTTATGTTGTTACAGCAGAAGCACCAAGTGATAGTGATTATGTTGATGATGGACCAAATATTATCCGTTTACCTGGTATCAAATTGAAGAAAATCTATGGTTATCGTATGTGTAATGTATTTTCATTAAAGGGAATGAATGAGCTACGTAAGGCTGACCTTGACGTAATTCACGTCAATACCGAGTTTGGTGTTGGCCAATTTGGACGTTTGGCAGCTGAGATACTTAACCTACCAGTAGTTTATACATATCATACGATGTATGAGGATTATACTCATTATATTAGTGGTTCAAAACTAGAAGTTCTTGATCCTTTGCTTAAAAGAATAACCAATGCTTTTTCAAGATTCAATGGTGATATGTGTACTGAGTTAATTGTCCCAAGTGGCAAAACAAAAGAAGCATTAGAGCGCTATGGAATAACTAAGAATATGCATGTAATTCCAACTGGGCTCGAGTTGGAGAAGTTTGATCGTAAAGCATTGAATTTAGCGCGCCAAATTGAGATAAAAGAAGAGTGTAATATAAAAGATGGCCAATTTGTTCTCGTATTTGTTGGGCGTATTGCTAAAGAAAAGGGCCTTGATGTTGTTCTTGATGGTGTAAAAGTTGCTAAAGATTTGGGAGCAAATTTCAAATTTATTTGTGTTGGCGGTGGACCATATCTTGATGAGTTGAAAGATATTGCCACTAAACTAGACATTAATGATTTTGTTTGCTTTACTGATAAAAAGCCGAACACTGAAGTTCCAAATTACTATCATGCTTCATCTACCTTTGTGTCAGCATCTCAAACTGAAACGCAAGGGCTAACGTTTATCGAAGCGATGGCGAGTGGATTACCTGTACTAGCACGTCATGATGAAAATCTAGATGATGTTGTACTAGAGGGAAGAAATGGGTATTATTTTGAAGATGCTGAAGACTTAGGGAATAGAATCTATGAAATGTCAAAGAGTGATTTAACCGAGATTTCTAGTAAAGCATACGAAGATTCTAAGCAATACAGCAGCGAAACTTTCTATGAGTCAGTTATTAGTGTTTACTATGATTCTATTCAACATAAGTATTATGATTATAAAATTACATCTGTTTTCCCAGTCGGAAATCAGACATATGAATGCTCATTTAAGCATGATAATCATGAGTTAACTTTGATACTACCGGAAAGCACTGTTCAAGGTTATGAATTAATCAAGGGAAAAATTATTGATCGTGTCACTCTTGATGAATTAAAAGACTTTGAATCTAGCCTAACAGCCTTTAAGAAAGCTCTTAGATATTTAACAGTAAAAGATTATACAGAATTTGAAATGCGCCAGAAATTGGCTAAAAATGTTGAATTTACTAAATTACATATTGACCATGCAATTGATTCGTTAAAACTTAGGAATTTAATAAATGATCGTCAATATGCACTTGATTATATGAATAGATCTGCTTATTTCCACTTAGGATTTCATAAAGCGATGTATAATTTAAGAAAAAAAGGAATATCAGATGAAATCCTAGAGTTATGCAAAGAGAATTATTCTGCTGAAGTAGAATTAGAGGATGCAGTTGAGTTAGTAAGAAAGTGGTATAAGGGAAATAAGAATAAGTCTGTTAATCTATTAGTTAAGTCGATACGTGAGAGACTATTCTATCAAGGGTATAGCACTGATGTGATTGATAAAGCATTAAATAATTTTAATTTTTATTCTGAGTTTAATAAAGAATTAGATATATTAGATAAAGAATATACTAAAGCATATAAAAGGTTTAGCGGTAAATATGAAGGAACAGAGTTAAAAAATAAAATAGTAACTTATTTAATCCGTAAAGGATTTGATTATTCTGATATACAAGAAGTTGGAAGGGGAATGAAAGATGAGCATGATGATTAAGGATTTAAATTCAAATACAAGGGTAGAGAACTTACTTGCCCTAATTTCATCTTTAACGGAAGGAAAAACTACTGCGGGAGCTCCATACTTGTCAATAACCTTGCAAGATAGCAGTTCATCTATAGAATGTAAACTTTGGGATGCTACACCTGAGCAAATCGCGACATTTAAGGCAAAACAAGTAGTTATAGTAAATGGTGAAGTGGTTAGTTATCGCGGTAGTAATCAACTAAAGATTACTGCAATTATGGAAGTTAAAGAAAATATTGACTATACGAAGTTGGTGACAACTGCTCCTTATTCAAAAGGAGATATGGAGTCACAAATTAGAAGTTGTATTGAGAACATTAAAAATCCAATTATTAAAGAATTAACAGTTTCCCTATATAGTGAACATCTTACGAAATATATGACATATCCAGCAGCAAGCAAAAATCATCATGAATATACATCTGGATTGGCACATCATGTATATGGAATGCTTGAACTTGGTAATACACTTTGTAACTTATATCCCGCTTTGAATAGAGATTTAATATATTCTGGAGTAATACTTCACGATATTGGTAAAACAATTGAATTGAGTGGTGAAATATTTGCTGAATACACTCTTGAAGGTAAACTTTTAGGACATATTTCAATAGCTAATGCTTTGATCAAAGAAAAAGCAAATCAACTAGGATTTGGGGATAGTGAAGAAGTAGTTGTGTTGCAACATATGATATTATCCCATCATGGGAAATTAGAGTTTGGTTCACCAGTTTTACCATTAGTTCGCGAAGCTGAGATTCTCAATTTTATTGATAATATTGATGCTCGTATGAATATGTTTGATAAGGTCTTAGAAAATGTTAATGATGGTGAATTTAGTTCACGAGTTTTCTCTTTAGAAAACAGAAGTTTTTATAAACCAAAATTTTAGACGCTTAGCGTCTTTTTATTTACAGAATTTGTAAGCGTTTTTATGGATATCTATTGTTTATAATGTCGTTTTGAGTTAAAATAATATTGTATTAAATTGAAAGGAGATTTATAGAATGGATCAATTTGAACAAGTAATCATGAACTTAATTATTAATAGTGGTGGGGCTAGAAGTTCTGCTATCGAAGCGATTCAATACGCAAAAGGCGGAGATATTGAAGCAGCTAGAAATTCTTTAAAAGAAGCTAGAGAAACAGTTACATCTGCTCATCATGCGCAAACAGAATTAATTCAAGCTGAAATTCGTGGAGAAAGTGCACCATTAAATTTATTAATGGTACATGCTCAAGATCATTTAATGACTGCATTAGTAGTTATTGATTTAGCTGAAGAATTCGTAGATGTTTACGAAAAGATTGGTAAATAGTAAGACCGCATTAGCGGCCTTTTATTTTGGATAAAAAAACGATGACTAATATCATCGTTTTCTTTATTCAAATCTCAACCGCACCATTATTTAATTTATTAAATTCTATATCATAAGCAGATTCAAAGTCAAATAGTTTTCTAGGCATTGAATTAATTTGATTAGATATATCATCTAAATATTGTTGTTCTACTTGA
>JAVBUP010000031.1:0-22084 GCA_031555175.1 Coprobacillaceae bacterium | reverse complement strand
AAAAAGAACAGCTTATGGTTATCGATCATTCGTTCACTATCGTAAACGAATTCTCTTACTAAACTGTTCCTATTGACAAATTAATATACAAAAAAGGGATAAACGTTTATCGTTCACCCCTACGGTTGTCTAAGAACCTTTCTAGTTAAGTTTTTTACTTTTAGCCTTCACTAGTTTTTCAGGTGTGACATCATTCCCTTTAGGGTCAACAACCTTAACAGATTTTAGGGTCTCATCAAAACCTTCTCTAAATATTTTCAAATATAGAGCCCTTAAGTCTGTTCGCTCTTGAAGTTCTTCTTCATTAAGACCAATAGTTTTCTTTTTATTAGCCAACTCATTGATTCTTTTCAATAAATCTTTCATTTCCATGCAATCACCTATATAGCTGCCTTTTGCAATCTATAATACTCTTTCTTATTAGCCATCAATTCCTCATGACTACCAGTTTCTGCAATTCCATCTTCAGTTAATACAACTATCTTATCAGCATGCTCAATAGTAGATAATCTATGAGCAATAATTAAAGTTGTACGATTAACAGATAGCTCATTTAAAGTAGTTTGAATAATCTTTTCTGTTTTATTATCCAAAGCGCTTGTAGCCTCATCTAAAATTAGAATCGGTGGGTTTTTAAGGAATACACGAGCAATCGAAATTCTTTGTTTTTGTCCACCAGATATTTTAACACCGCGCTCACCAATATTTGTATCGTAGCCATTTTCAGTTTCTAAAATAAATTCATGAGCATTAGCCCGCTTAGCAGCCTCAATAACTTCCTCACGAGTAGCATCTGGTCGCCCATATAAAATATTTTCATAAATTGAACCAGAGAATATGTACACATCTTGTGCAACAATACCAATCTGCTTTCTAAGTGAATATAAATCAGCATCGTGAATATTGTGATCATCTATCAAAATCTCACCAGCTGTAATCTCAAAAAATCTTGGTATTAAATTACACAGAGTTGATTTGCCTGAACCAGACGGCCCACACAACGCTACCGTACTTCCTGACTCAATTAGAAGATTAATATTATTTAAAACAGTTTTATTATCCTTACTTTCATAAGCAAAAGAAACATTTTTAAACTCTATTTTCCCTTCTACATCAGTGAAATGCCAAGAATTTGGATTATAGTTTTCTTGACTTGGAATTTCCATAATCTCTAAGTATTTAGAAAAACCAGCAGCAGCTTTATTATACTCTACCATCAACCCAGAAATCTTTTGAATTGGACTCACAAACATTTGCAAATAGATAAAATATATAAGAAGATCTGGAGCAGAAAGATACTCATTGAATATTAAATAACCGCCAGCGACAAATAAGATAATAATTACAAAATTTGAGAAGAAATTAACTACAGCAGAGGCAAAAGCCATTGTCTTATAAGTATGCGTTTTGGCATTTCTAAAATTAGAATTTCCTTTTTCAAATTTACCACGCTCAAAATCTTCATTAGTAAAAGCCTTAACCACTCTTATTCCAGATAAATTATCTTCGACTTGAGCATTGATATCAGCAAGTTTTGCGCGCATAACTTTGAAACCTTTCAAATTTAGGGCATTAAGTTTGAGACCAATAAATCCCACAAAAGGCAACACACATAACATAATCAAAGTTAGTTCAATGCTCATCCTACACATCATAATGGCAGAACCTACAATTGAAATTACAGCTGTAAATAAATCTTCAGGCCCATGATGTGCTATTTCTGACATTTCATTTAAATCGGAAACAACGTGTGTCATTAATTTTCCAACTTTATTATCATTAAAGAAAGGTATCGGCAATGTTTGAATATGCGAGAATAGTTTTTCTCTCAAATCAAATTCAATTCTAACACCTAAAGCATGTCCGTAATATTCAACTATATATTGACAAATCATTCTTAATGTATAAATAACAAACAAGACAACTCCAATCATTATTATCAGATTGAAATCACCCTTAGGCAGTATTTTGGTAATCATTTCTTTTATAGCTAATGGAACAGATAGATCCAATAGCGCAATAAAACACGCACAACAAAAATCAAGAACAAATAATTTTTTATGCGGCTTATAAAATTGTGCAAATTTCTTAATCATATAATCCTCCACTAAGTTTCTAAAATATTATACCACTAAAGTATATACTTTAAAAGTAAAAAGGCACATTGTGCCTTTTATCTTAATCTAACCCAGAGGTAAATGATATCCTGACGTTAGTTCAGGTGGGCATCTCTGCAACAACTTTAGGATTCCGACTCAAAGGACGGCTTTCAACACAGTTACGCGTATCTGATTCCCTTATCATAAATGTAGGTATTAAATGCCTCCAGGTAATTTTATTATAGCATTGATTTTAATAAAGTAAACCTATTTTGAGTAGTTATTTTCAAATGGTTTAACAATATAACTTGCCGTATAATTTAAATCAAAATACTTTCTAGCATTGAGCAAATCAGCTTTAGAAATATCATAAATTATATCAATTAATTCGAATGCATCAACATCTTCAAAATGGTGCTTTATGAATAAACTTGCTATATGTTCAGGCGAGTTAAAAACATTCATAACCGCACCTAAATTCTTTCTTTTAATTCTTTCAAAATCTTCATCAGATATATCAGATGAAGAAATAATTTCATATAAATTTTTAATTTTTGTAGTTAACTCCGCATATTTATAAGAATCTCCACCAATTTGAATAAATCCATAATCTCTTTCTTGAGTATATCCAGCCCCAAAAGTATCATTAATTAATTCTTCACTAACCCATGTAGAGAATATGTCACTACTTTTAGAAAAATAGAAATCTAAAAGCATACCAATTGTCAATTCTCTAATTAATCTAGCATTACTATCAGTCAGTTTTTCATTAATCTTTGTTGATACCATAACTTTTGGCATTGTAACATCCATTTCTAATTCTGTATGTTTATCTTTAATTTCATTTGGTTCATCAATTTGCAGTAATTTTATATCACTTTTATCATTAAACTTCTTTGATTGTTGATTATCTTTAATTAAATTCATCATGGCTGCTGCATCGAAATTTCCAACTACAAATATAACCATATTGCTTGGGTGATAGAATGTATGATAGCATTTCTCTAGCATTTCTCTAGTAGTCCTATTTACTGATTCTACGCTTCCGGCGATATCAGTACCAACTGGATGATTTTGATATAGAACATCAATTGATCCAAAATAGGATTTCCAATCAGGATCATCTTCATACATTAATATTTCTTGTCCAATAATTCCTTTTTCTTTTTCGACATTCTCTTCTGTTAAATATATCTCTTGAACAAAATCTAATAATGTTGTAACACATTCATTCACTTTATCAGCAGTACTAAATAAATAAGCAGTTCTACTTGAAGATGTATAGGCATTGCTACTAGCACCTAGATTTGAAAAAACATCTGACACATCACCATCTTCAAGTTCAAACATTTTATGCTCTAAAAAATGTGCAATTCCATCTTCTACTCTAACCATCTCTTTCTCTCCTAGGGGAATGAAAGATGTATCGATTGACCCAAATTTTGTCGCAAAAATACCATATGTTTTTGTAAATCCATATTTTGGAAGCAAATATACTTCTAAACCATTATCTAATTTCTCACTATAAACAGTCTCTTTTATAGTATAATAATATTTTTCTTGCATATTATTCTTCCTTTCCTGTTAAAAAGAAAATTGTATCTAGCTTAACTTTATTAGCTACTCTGACTACATCATCTAATGTTACTGCATTAATTTTCTCTATATATTGATCGATAGTTTCTTCTTTACCAGCAATGCTTCTTACATATGAAGATGAAACAATCCCCATAGGATCATCCATTGCCTTAATAACAGCGTTAGAAATCACTGCTTTTGTAACAATAAGATCCGTTTCATTTATCTCACCTTGTTGCACCATTTCCAATACATCTTGTACTAGTTTTTTTGTTTTATCAAATTGTTTATAATCAATTCCAGCAGTAATGATCATTACACCATTAAAAGCATCATAGCTAGATGATACATAATAGCATAAACTATGCTTTTCTCTAACAATTTTGAATAGTTTTGAATGTGAAAATCCACCAAAAATTCCATTAAACACTACAAAATTATAATGATCATTATCATTCATATCTGTATCAATTTGATATCCCATATTCAATTTAGATTGCGTTATATCCTGTCTTTCAATTATTTCAGTAACTTCACTTCTATTATCCCTACGTAATTGATAACTAGCTGTTATATTATCTACTCTATCTTCTAATTTAACATAATCACTAATGATTGCATTAACCTCATGTTCTTCTACATCGCCAACAAAGTATATATCGAAAATATTAGTTTTAATAATCTCTTGTAGATAGATATATAAATCTTTTGAACTGATATTATCTATCTCCTCAATATATCCATAAGTTGGTATCTCTAAAGCAAATCCTTTTCCCATATTTTTAACTAACTGTTCATAACCATAATAGTATTTATCATCTAAATTTGCTTCTAATCTCTCCTTAAGCTCACGTTTCTTTTCTTTAACAATCTCTTCACTGAACGCATTATTTATTACGTTTGGATTAAAGATAATATCAGTTACTAGTTTTACATGCTGCTCAAATAAGTTTTCATCACCAGGTAAAAACTTATCATTTACAAGACTACTATTAATGTTGATTATTGTTCCATTACCATTTGTAGATATAGCGACATTTAATCTAGCTCCATATAGCATTTCTAAGTGCCTAGAGAGTTCTTTCACACTTGGATGATCATTAATCCCACCAGTTAAAACAGCTCCTAAAAGAGCTCTTTTTGTTATATTTTTTTTATCTAATTTAGCTTTTATTTTTATTGAAATAACATTAGTTTTGAACTTATCCGCATGGATATAATGCAAGTTAAATCCTTGATTCTTAATTATTTTTTCCATATAAAACACCTCTATAGTATTATACACTAAAAATACATTTATATCATAAATAAAAGAAATAAAAGCATAGCTCTTATTTCTTAAATGACTTTTTAAATTTAGCAAACAATGAGTCATTCTTTGCTTCAATAGTTCTTAATTTCTTATATAGTTCTTTTTCTTCTTTAGAAAGCTTAGTAGGAGTCTTAACTTCAACTGTGACTAATTGATCACCATAGTTATCAGAACGAAGATCCTTTACCCCTTTTCCTTTTAAACGAAGAACTGTACCATGCTGACACCCCTCTGGAATTTTTAAAGAAACATCACCATGTACTGTTGGCACATCAACTTCACATCCAAGTGCAGCATCAACGCTTGAAATTGGTATAGTCAAATGTATATTCTTGCCATCACGCTTAAAGTTTGGATGATTACGGATTCTAATTTCAATAAATAAATCTCCATTTGGTCCACCATTAGCTCCACGATATCCTTTATTCGCAATACGGATTTGTTGACCATTATTAATACCTTTTGGAATAGTAACATCAATCGTAATATTTTGATTTACATAGCCATTCCCGCGACAATGATCACATTTTTCTTTAATAATTTTACCAGTTCCATTACAATCTGGGCAAGTAGTTTCATTAACAATTGTTCCAAACACAGTACGTTGTTGTTGGCGAATTGTTCCTTTACCATTACAACGCGAACACGTATGCACACTATCACTAGATTTAGCTCCAGTCCCACCGCATTTTTCACATTTTTCATCAATATTGATTTTTAACTCTACTTTCTTACCATTGATGGCATCCATAAAATCGATTTCTACTTGCATAAATCTATCTTCACCCTGCATTGGGCCAGATCTTCTTTGCCTAGTACTTCCACCGCCAAAGAATGAACCAAAAATATCAGATAGATCTACGTCTTGGAAACCACCTTGGAATCCACCTTGTCCAAAACCACCAAAACCACCTTGTCCATTTAATCCATCATGACCATAACGATCGTATGCTGCTTTTTTATCATCATCCGATAAAACTTCATAAGCCTCTGATATTTCTTTAAACTTATCCTCTGCCCCAGCATCTTTATTAACATCTGGATGATATTGTTTAGCTAACTTACGATATGATTTTTTAATTTCATCTGCAGTAGCTGTTTTGCTAACCCCTAGCACTTCATAATAATCTCTTTTTGCCATTTTATTCCACCTTTACAATACAACTTGAAGCCAAGGATATCCTTGGCCCAATCAAGTATTAATTTTTCTCGCTATATTCAGCGTCGACAACACCATCATCATTATTTGATTGTTCTTGTTGTGCTTGTTGTTGGTAAGCATAAGCAGCCATTTGTTGCGCCATAGCTTCTAACTCAGAAATCTTAGATTCAAGAGTTGTATAATCTTCTGCATCTAAAGCAGTTTTCAATTCATCACGAAGTTTTGTAGCTTCTTCTTTTTGCTTTTCATCAATTTTATCAGCTTGTTCTTCTAATGATTTATCAATTTCAGCAATCAATTGCTCAGCTTTATTCTTTAATTCAACTTCTTTACGACGTTGTTCATCAGCTTCTTTGTTTAATTCAGCTTCTTTAACCATTCTTTCAATTTCTTCATCGCTTAACCCAGATGATCCTTGAATAGTAATTGATTGTTCTTTATTATTCTTCATGTCTTTTGCTTTAACTTGAACTATACCATTAACGTCAATACTAAATGTAACCTCGATTTGTGGCATACCTCTTGGAGCTGGATCAATTCCATCAAGTTTGAACATACCCAAAGTCTTGTTATCTCTAGCCATTGATCTTTCACCTTGTAATACATGAATATCAACAGCTGGTTGATTGTTCTCTGCTGTAGAGAATATTTGAGATTTAGTTGTTGGAATAGTAGTATTTCTAGGAATTAATACTGTAAATACTCCACCCATTGTTTCAATACCTAATGATAAAGGTGTAACGTCTAATAATACGATGTCCTTAACATCACCAGCGATAATAGCACCCTGAATTGCAGCTCCCATAGATACTACTTCATCTGGGTTAACAGATTTATTAGGTTCTTTACCTAATTCCCTTTTAACTGCATCTTGCACAGCAGGGATACGAGTTGATCCACCGACTAATAATACTTGATCAATTTGAGAAGCATTTAATTTTGCATCGCTTAATGCTTGTCTAACTGGTCCCACAGTTCTTTCGACTAATGTTCTAGTTAATTCATCAAATTTAGCTCTTGTCAAAGTTACTTCTAAGTGAAGTGGACCATTTTGATTAGCAGTGATAAATGGTAAAGAGATTTGAGTTTGAACAACTCCTGATAAATCTTTTTTAGCCTTTTCAGCTGCTTCTTTTAAACGTTGCATAGCCATTTTGTCTTGACTTAAATCAACGCCATTTTCCTTTTTAAACTCACCAACTAAATAATTAACAACTACATTATCAAAGTCATCTCCACCTAAACTGTTATCCCCAGCAGTAGATAAAACCTCAAAAGTTCCATCAGCTAACTCAAGAATTGAAACGTCAAATGTTCCTCCACCTAAGTCATATACTAATACTTTTTGTTCAACATCTAATTTATCAAGACCAAATGCTAATGCAGCAGCAGTTGGTTCATTAATAATACGTTCTACTTCTAAACCAGCAATCTTACCAGCATCTTTAGTAGCTTGACGTTGTGCATCATTGAAATAAGCAGGAACAGTAATTACAGCGCTAGTTACTTTTTCTCCTAAGTATGCTTCTGCAGTTGCTTTTAAATTTTGTAATACCATAGCTGAAACTTCTTGTGGAGTATATTTCTTTCCATTAGCTTCAGTTGTTTCATTTGACCCCATTTTACGTTTAATAGATGAAATAGTATCTTTATTAGTTACAGCTTGTCTTTTTGCAGCTTCCCCAACAATAATTTCACCATTTTTAAATGATACTACAGATGGAGTTGTTCTATTCCCTTCAGGATTTGCAATTACTTTAACTTCTCCATTTTCCATAATACTAACACATGAGTTAGTAGTTCCTAAGTCAATACCAATAATTTTTTTTGCCATATATTTATTTCTCCTTTAATTTATTCATTTACTTTAACTAGACTTGGTCTAATTACTCTATCTTTTAATTTATATCCTTTTTGCAGTTCTTCTACAATTATATTCGAATCAAATTTATCATCCTGAACTTGCATTACAGCTTGATGGAAGTTAGGATCAAATTCCTTACCAACTGCTTCTATAACCTCTACATTGTTATCTTTAAGAATCCCAATGAATTGATTATAAATCATTTCATATCCTTTGATGAAATTCTTAACTTCGTCACTAGGATTTTCAACACTAATTGATCTTTCAAAATTGTCTAATAATGGTAATAGTGAAGTCACAAGATCTTGCGTTACATATTTAAGAATGTTCTCATGCTCAAGTTTAAGCCTCTTTCTTAAATTCTCAGTATCAGCATATAATAAATAATATTCATTCTTCCATTTCGCTGTTTCTTCTTTTGCTAACTCTAACTCTTCCCTAAGAAGAGTTATTTCATCTTTTACCACTTCTTCTACAACTTCAACTTTTTCGTTTTTTTCCATTTTTTTCTTTTCTTTCATTACTCCACCTCTTCATCATCAAAGATCTTTTGAATTTCATTAGAAATATATTCCACTAATGAAACAACCCGATTATACTGCATTCTTGTTGGGCCAATTACTGAAATAGAACCATGTGTGTGATCACCTGTTTTAAAGGAGCTAGAAATTATCGATACATCTTCAATTCCAAGTTCATAATCACTATCACCAATTCTAATCATCATACCTTGATCAACAGGATTTAATTGTCGCCACAAATCGTTATTTTCAAAAGCTTTAACAATTTTTCTTACTTTAACTACATCACTATATTCTGGTTGATAGAGCATATTCTCTTTTCCAGAAAAATGTACGTTGCTACCAGCAAATCTTACAAAAGCTTCCATAAATGCATTAAATAACAATTCATGTTGTCTAATCCTCGCCGCTAGAATTGGTTTAACCTCATCTTCGAGCTTATCAAGAATTTCATTAATTGGACACCCTACTAGTAAGTCATTCATCAAAGAAACACAGTTATTTAAGTCCTCCAATGATAATTCAGGATTAATGGCAAATGTTTTATTTTCAACATGCCCTTTATCCGTAACAATAATTGCCGTAACACTTTTATGTGTTAATGGCACAAGTGTGATTCTTTGCAGACTCTCACGACTTGCATCTGGCCCTAATCCAACAGAAGTAAGACTAGTTAATTCACTAAGAATATCACAACACTCTACTACAATTTCATTAACACTTTTTCTACGATCATAAAATACTGTTTGTAGTTGTTGCTTCACCTCATCTTCAACATTAATTTCCATTAAGGAATCAACATAGAATCGATAACCCATCAAACTGGGCACTCGACCCGAAGAAGTATGTGTTTTCTCTAAATAGCCAAGCTCTTCAAGTATTGCCATTTCATTTCTAATAGTAGCACTTGAATACGGTAACCCATATTTTTCAATTAACAATTTAGATCCAACCGGTTCAGCACTAATTGCAAACTCATCTATAATCGTCTTGAGTATAACTAATTGTCTATCTGTTAGCATTGGTTCACCTCTTTTGGCACTCTTCTATCCCTAGTGCTAAACATATTATACACCATATTTTAGCACTGTCAACATTTAAGTGCTAAAATAATTATTAAATAATTATAAATATTTTATTAACAATAAAAAAGTTAGATAAAGTCATCTAACTAATTCATAAATTCACTCAATATTTCATGCAGCAATAACATGCCCTCTTTAGAAGTTTTTAAATAGTTATTATCAACTATAAGTAACCCTCTTTTTAAATATTTTTTATACGCCCTCTCATAGACATCCTCAATCTTGTAACCATATTTGCGATAGAATTCCAACATATTAATTCCTTTCACTAATCTTAACCCAAGCATAATTTCTTCAAACATTTTATCTTCAAGTGAAAGCGTAGTACTCTCTAGTAAAAACTCTCCATTCAAATAATTAGAATATGATCTAGTGTTTTCATATCTAATATCATCTATATATCCATGACTACCTAATCCAATACCATAGTAATGCTCATTCTTCCAATATACTTGATTATGCTTTGATTCAAAACCAGGTCTACTAAAATTGCTAACTTCATATTTAAAATAACCACTATTATTCAATGATTGTTCAATTAATTCGTAATACTCCCCTTCAATTTGCTCGTCTAACGGCTGATAATTAAGAGCCGATAAAACTGTATGATCCTCAAGTATTAATGAATAATATGAAATATGTGCTATTTTATCCAATTTGGAAACAACTCTCAAATCCTCTGCCAAATCCTCATAAGATTGATTTGGCAAGCCATACATCATATCAATTGAGATATTTTTAAATCCAATGTCATAGGCATCATTTATTATTTTAAAAACATCAATATTTACATGCTGACGGCCAATATTTAGTAAGATATCTTCTTTAAATGTCTGAACACCAATGCTTAATCTATTAATATTATACTTTCTTAATAGTAACAGTTTATCCTTATCCATAGTCTCTGGATTTATCTCAATAGTATATTCATCTACTTTATGAGAATACGGTTCAATTATCTTTAATAATCTTTCTAATTGTTCATAATTTAAGCACGTTGGAGTTCCCCCACCAATAAATATCGTAGATAGCTCATAATTTATATCATAATTGCTAATTTCGATTTCTAAAGCATCCAAGTACTTATTTGCGCGCTCCACATCATAGAACATTTTGCAAAAGTCACAATACGAACAAATATGCTTGCAAAATGGAATATGAACATATAGAGATGTTGGTTTAGTATTCACTTAGATCCCCCTTTCAAAAAATCTATTACAGCCGTAATAGATTTATTTCAATCGATTTTCTTTATCAAATTCAGTTGCCAATCCGCCCAGGGAAGTTTCACGATACTCAGACTTCAAATCTTTGCCAGTTTTCATCATAGTATTTACAACTGTATCAAAAGAGACTTTATTATCCTTAACTTTCTTAACATATCTCGCATAAGTTGCTGCATCAATAGCGCGCAAAGCAGCAATCCCATTTCTTTCAATACATGGAATTTGTACATAACCACCTACAGGGTCACAAGTCAATCCCAAATGGTGTTCCATAGCTATTTCGGCAGCATATTCGATTTGATGAATATTTAAGTCCTGCAAATATGCATACATAGCCGCCGCCATAGTACAAGCAGTTCCAACTTCAGCTTGGCATCCACCCTCTGCACCAGAAATAGTTGCATTACTTTTAATAGTATTTCCAAACAAACCACCAACAGCTAAGGCTCTAACTAAACGATCCTTAGAAAAGTTTTTATGATGATATAAGTAATATAAAATGCCTGGAATTACCCCGCTAGCGCCGCATGTTGGCGCAGTAACCACAATTCCACCTGAAGCATTTTCTTCGCTTACAGCATAGGCATAAGCACTAATTAGTAACTTCTCCTTAATAATTGGGTCATCGCAATTCATGGCTTGCATATGTAATGAGTTAGCAACTCTAGTTAACTGAAGTTTGCCAGGAATAATACCGCTATTATTCAAGCCTTTTTCTACAGTTTCAAACATCACTTTCATAACTTGTAGCAAATGAGACCTAATACCCTCTCCTTCTACTTCAAGTACATATTCATATGGATCAAGATGCTTAGTCTCCATATATTCAATCATTTGATCCATTGTCTCTAAGTAAAGATTTGCGGGGTTTTTCTCAACTTCTTCCCCATCAAACACAATACTTCCTCCACCAATAGAATAAATAGTATAACTATTAATTACCATTCCACCACTATCTAAAGCTTCAAAAATCATCCCATTAGGATGATACGGCAACTCTAAGGCTTTCCACACAAAGTTCACTGGCTTAGGAGACAAAGTCTTTTCAATGATATAATCAGTTAAATGGCCTTTACCAGTTAAAGCTAATGATCCACAAAGTGTTACTCTAAAACCTATTGCATTGGGACATAGTTGAGAGACTTTTAATGAAGCGGCTTGGGGCCCCATTGTATGACTAGAAGAAGGTCCAGCACCGATTTTATATAAATACCTTAAAGATTCCATACTTTCCTCCTACATGTTAATTAAATATAATTCAAGGCCAAGTCTCTTATCTATTACACCACTTTTAATGCCAATATCTAGCTTAGATAGCGAATCTAAATGCCTTAACAATTCATTAATCTCAAATCTAGCAGCATCCTCAATTATATAACGGATTCTAAATGGAGAAATACCCATCTTTGATGCCATTTCTTGGTTATTATACCCTTTTCTTTCTAGTATTTTCACCTGATAAACTAGCCTAATTTGATTAGCAATTGATCCAACAAGTGCTACTGGCTCTTGGTTATTCACCATTAAGTCTTTGTATATTTGTAAAGCATCAACTAAATTCTTTTTCAATATAGCGCTACCTAATTCAAAGAATTTGTCTTCTTTGGGTTTAGAAATCATTTCTCTAACATCATTAATTGTGATGTCTTTTGTATATAAAGTAAGTTTGTCTACTTCATTAGAAATAGTTGTCAAATCGCTAGGCGCTCTTTGCAACAATAATTCCAGAGCATCATTATTAATTTTTGCCCCTCTTTTAATAATAGCATTATAAGTAGCTTGCCTAAATTTGACTTCATCTAATTGATTTAACTCAATTATTTCACATAATTTTTTAACATTTTTAACTATTTTTTTACGTTCATCTACTTTTCCCTCTAAATAAATAACTAAAATCGTAGATTCATTACTGTTTTCCAAATACTTTACAAGTTCTTCATAGTCATTATTAAAGCTGTTTTTATCCGTTTCACTGCTTAAGAATAACGGGTTTTTTAAAACAACCACTTTTTTATCACTTAAAAAAGGAATAGTATTTAGTTCATCAATAATAATTGATAAAGGTGTTTCTTTACAATCAAGATATGAAACATTCAAATCTATTTGATCCTCAGAAACAAACTGAAAAATCAACTTATTAAGTTGTTTCTTTAGAAGAAAACTCTCATTACCACAAAATAGATAGTTCATATAAATCACCTATTATTATTATACTCTATTTTTCTGATATTTCAAAATGAAATCCGGACTTATTCGAGAGCATAATCTATGTAGCTTGCCACTGCATTATATCTGATTCTTATCATACCATGTATCGAGGTCAAATAGGTATTAACTCCAAATGCATTAAGTCTCTCCAATACAGCATTTGATGGCAAATGATAAATGTTATTCTTGGAAACAGAAATCAAGGCAATCTGTGGTAGAATATGAGAAATGAATCTACTAGTTGATGATGTATTACTACCATGGTGTGCAACTTTCAATATATCAACTAATAGCGTTGGGTAATCATTAATTATCTCAATCTCTACTTTCTCTTCAATATCTCCAGTAAATAAATAATTTAGCTTATTAATTGTTGCATATATAATTAATGACTCATTATTAGAATTGTCAAACGACTTATCGTTTTCTAAACTGAAGAACTCAATATCACCAATTTTCAAATAATCGAATTTATAATCTATTATCTTCTTAATAGTATAGTTGTTTTGTAATGATTCTAGTGCACCATCATGGTCATTATCATGATGAGTAATAAATACTGCATCTAAATACCTCACACCAATAGATTGTAAATATGGAATTATTGTCTTTGTCGCTAAATCGTAATTGATATTTCCACCAGTATCTATTAATACTCCACCATCGCTAAAAGGCTGTTTTATCAATATGCAATCCCCCTGCCCAACATCAATCATAGTTACTTGTCCAAATGGGCTCAATACTGGTTTGAAATAGAAAGTAAATAAAAAAGATAACAAAATTAAAGCAATTTGAAATCTTTTATATGAAATTTCAATACGTTGTAAAAGAATAACGACAATTATCAATATAATAATTAGTTCATTATTAGCTAGTTTTGAAAAAAATAAAGTGAAATCCAGTGAATTACAGAAAGCAATCATATTTTCAAAATTGTCTATACAATATACATATATAAAAGATATTTGCGGAAATATAAGGCATAATATAGCTAGAATTATCAATAGAAATATATATGGAGATATAATCATGTTTAAAACTATAGATATGATATTGAAAGAATAATTGATTGCTAATAATACAGGTATCGAAAGGACAAACATTAGAACTGCATTATATTTCATGTTTTTTGTAAATAGGACACAAATGTAAAAATAAAAACTAAGAATAAATGAATAGTTATATATTATATAGCTATTATGCAATATCATGACAATTCCAATTATCGATATAACATCTAGCTTATTACAATTTTTTGGACCAAACTTACTAATTAACAATATGATGAATGCCCTTATAGCAGATACCTGATAATCAAGAATCAAAAACACATATGTAAATAGCAAAGAAAAAGCTATTATATTACTCTTTTTTTCATTTAGCACCGCCTTAAATAATGTCAAGAAGACAGTATAGAAAAACTGAATATGCATTCCAGATAAAACAATTAAATGACTGATATTTAGTTCTTGTAATGATTCATATAAATCACTAGTATTATCTTCTTTTACTCCAAGCAATAACAACTTAGTATATGATCGTACTTGATCATTTTCAATATTATTGATGCGCCGATTAATTAAACTCTTAATCGAATTATTCTTAGTGTGAGCTAATATCTTTACTCCATTACCATAATGCTTAATATTACTACCATATAGGTAATTACCATAGTCAAATCCATTAAAATTGGTAGCAACTGGCATATTACGTTCTTCAAAATCCACTTCAATATAATCTCCTACCATTATTTCTTCATTATTATAGTTGATTAGTGCTTTATATTGGCTATTTTTGACTACAATGCTACTCTCACTTACTTTCATTACATAACCCGAAACATTATTTAATGTTTCGCCGCTTTCAATACTATAAAATAGTAGTATTAATAGGATAATACTAAAGCACACAGCAATAACTCTTATACCAAATCTTTGGAGAAGATAACATCCATATAAAAATAAGAATATATAATATAGGTTGCTTTCTAGGATACTAAGTTCAAATAATAAAATGCCCATAAAAATAAATATCCATCTATTCCTTAAATGCATACTTGATCTCGCAATTTCAAATATGTCTTTTCCCCAATTCCAGCTACCTTCATTATATCTTCAATAGTCATAAATGGTGAATAAGTTCGATATGTAATAATTCTTTCTGCAATAGTATTTCCCACACCTTTAATTAATTTCAATTCATCAAAACCAGCTGTATTTAAATTGACTTTGCTGCTAAATATTGGAAAATATACAACTTGCTCATGATAGAGCTTTACATCAAGATTAATGCATTCCAAATATACATCATTAGATAATGATATTTTACTCACTAAATCCCTAATCGTTTCATTTAGCGTAAATGATATTTTTTTTTCTTTTTCTATTGCTCCTTGAACAATGACATAAAGATTAGTATCATTATCAATCTTGTTTATTTTATTTGCTGAATTGTTTTTATTAAATAGACAGGATAAAACTAGCACAATAAATAAAGCGATATATTTTTTCATTTTAGTCACCTAATTCAATATAGACTTTTCAACATAAAAAAAAGAATAGATTACTCTATTCTTAGAATTTTTTTGCAACTCCTAAAGCCATTGCTTGTTGTCCAGTATGATTTATTACTAATGAAGTAATTGGAAATTTAACCGTTTCAGCATCTGGATACCTTTCTTTAATAAGTGATAGTGCTAAATCAGGATACTCATCATATTGGAAACTAGATGTGTAGTAAACATAATTCAATCTATCATCTTCTGGAATTGAATCAATTATGTTATCAACCATTGTTTTTACTGCCTTAGTCATCGTACGTTGCACGCTTGATAACTCAATATTTCCATTAGTATAAATCATAATTGGCTTAATTTTTAGCAATCCCCCAATAGTTGCAGCGGAAGCTGGAATACGTCCACCACGCTTTAAATATTCAAGGGTTTCAGTGCAAACATAAATTCTTTCACTTTCATGTATTTTTTCCAATATTTCTTTAATCTCTCTGCTTGATAATCCTTGTTCGATCAAATGTTTTGCTCTTAATACATTATAGTATAAGCCATAAGTAATTTGTTTTGTATCTATAACTGTAACTTTCCCATTAAACTCACCAGCAATCAAGACACCGCTGTTATAAGTACCACTCATTCCAGAAGTCATAGGCATATAGATTACTTCATCATGTGATTCAAGTAGTTTTTCAAAGACTTCTTGCACATATCCTGGCGATGGTAATGATGTACCTATTTTAGCTCCATCAATTTGTCTTTCAACAAAATTAGCAGTTGAAATATTTATACCGTCTTGGTATTCCGCACCATCAACAATAATTGTCATAGGAATAACAGTAATACCTAAATGTTCGACATCCTTTTGCAATAACCCTATTGAAGAGTCAGTAACTACAGCAATTCTATTTGACATAAACTTACCTCCTTTATGTACAAGTTCATTTTACCAAAGTTTCAAAAAAAAATAAACAACAAAAGTTGTCTATTCAAATTGTGAGTCTACTTCAAAAATACTATTACCACGTAGATAGTCTGACACTAGCACCTTACCCTTACCTTCTACTTGAATCTCATTAACAATAATTACGCCATCAGCTACTTTAACGCCAATACCATCATTAAATATTTTTACAATAGTTCCTGCTTGCTGGTGAGCATGATGTTTAACCGCATTTTCACAGTCGTGAATTGTAGATGACCATAGTTTAATACTTTTACCTTTATATGTAGTATAAGCTCCTGGCCATGGATTTAATCCACGAATTTGATTATATACTTCACGCGCGGTTTTATGCCAATTAACTTTTTCCTCTTCTCTGGTTATGTTATAGGCAAAGCTAGCATCCTCTTCATTTTGTTTAATCCTTGGACAAGTTTGATCAATAATTGATGGCAAAGTCTCTTTCAAAAGATTAGCACCAACTATTTTCAACTCATCGAATAAAACCCCAGCAGTCATCTCATCACTAATCTCAACCGCTTGTTGTCTTATAATATCCCCAGCATCCATTTTTACAGCCATATACATTATCGTAATTCCAGTTTTATCGCAACCATAAATAATTGATTTATGAACTGGCGCACCACCTCTTAGTTTTGGTAATAATGATGCATGTACATTTACACATCCTAACTTTGGGCACTCAAGAATAGCTCTTGGAATCATTTGACCAAATGCAGCAGTTACTATTAGCTCAGGGTTCATATCTAAAACTGGTTGAATATCATTCTTCAATTTCTCTGGTTGGTAGACAGGAATATTATGTTCTAGTGCAATTTTCTTAACTAATGTCATTTGCAATTCTTTTTTTCTTCCCACGATACGATCTGGTTGACTTACAACTCCAACCACGTTATAGCCTTCACTTAATAACATCTTTAAAGTAGCTTCAGAAAACTCTGCAGTACCCATAAATACAATTCTAGTGTCTTTCATATAATGATCACCTCTAAACTATTCTACCACGAAAATGAATACCTTAAAAGTATTTCTATTTACTTCCATTAGCAATTTCTGAAAGTGAACCGATAAAATAATTTAATCCAGAAATAATTACCTCACTAGTCTTTCTTCCAGCCGTTGAAATAATGTTTTCCTCTGGTTCAATAACTAGATTAGCGTAACCATCTCTAATTGTTTCTCCAGATCCTATATCATTTTCAAACTTCGTTATAGTATTTGATAGACTATGCTCTAATGGTTGTGTATTTATTAAAGCAGAGCCAGCTATAAAGAGTAATAATACCAATAGACAGTTTAATAGTAAATTTTTCATTTTAACCTCCCAAATATTTAGTTAGTATCTTTGCATAAACATCTAATGAATTTTTTATTTCATCATAAGTATTATATGGACCGCCAACTTCTAATAAAATGCTATTTTGCTGTAAGTCCTGATTATAACGTGATTCTCTAATAAAGACATTGCGGCAAATGCCATTAACCTCACTATTTAAACTACTAGTTAGAATTTCTGACATGCTATATATATAATTATAATTACTTGACAACGTTCCTGGCACATGCATCAATTTTGCATATGACTTACCATTGACAGATAATGTTGATATCTCTTTATTGACAGAATCACGATGAAAATCTATTACAAAGTCAAAACTACCATACTTTTTTAAAGCTAATTGATAATAATATCTTGAAGCGACATAAGATTGATTATAATTCAAATTATTATTATTCAAATATTTAATGAAATCATTTTCCTCTAAAATCACTTCATATCCAAGTTCTTGTAACTTATCACGTAAGTATTTACTTCCCTCAATGACATTGCTATTAGCATACTCTTCACTTTGATGAGTACTATATATGTAAATCCTTTTGGCATTGGTTGGATTGGATGGAATGTTGTTACTATCATTATTTAGTCCATTATTTTCATCATCATTTTGATCTGGAGTATCTGGAATAATTATATCATCCTCTATTGGTATCTCTTCGATTTCATGGCTTAGATACATCTTAGATACTAACAAACTTTCTCCATTATTTGGATCAATTTCATTAACTAATGAATTTATAATATTTTGTGGATATGCACTATTTAAATTAATCATCTTTGAATAGTCTAACTTAAATAAATAGGTCAAAACTTCCCCATTTGGTGAAAGTAGCACAAAAAATAATATAATCGAAATCAATTTGATTATTATAGTTGAAGTATCTTTATTTCGTTTCAAAATAACCACCTCATAAATTTATATGATTATAAAAAAAATATATTACTAAGAATGTAATATATTATTTATACTGTGGGATATAATTGAAGCCAAATTCATTATTTCTTCATCGATGTGTTTTACAGTTACTATCATATTAAGATCTGCTTCTTGTAAGACTTGTTGGATAATATCTCGACGATTAATATCTAGTTTATCATACTTAAAATCATATACATCTAGAAGATGTTTCTCAACTAATTCGAAAGTATCATAAGCTAGCGATGATACTTCAATCACCGTTGGTACACCAATGGCTATAACAGGTACTTTTAGAGTCTTCATGTTTAGCTCTTTCCTATTATTACCTACGCCGCTTCCAGGACTGATCCCAGTATTTGTTAATTGAATAGTCTTATTAATACGATTACTTCTTCTTGATGCCAATGCATCAATCACTATTACACAATCTGGTTTGATTTTCTTAACTATTGCAGAAATTACATCACTAGTTTCTATTCCAGTTTGCCCCATTACGCCAGGAGCTATTACACTAACTCTTTTTTGATTTTCTTCCAATGCTTCAGGTGCTAATTCAAAGATATGACTTGTAACAATGGTCTGACTTGCCACAATTGGACCAAGTGCATCAGCAGTGACATCACGGTTTCCTAACCCAACAACCAATACTTTTGAAGTCTCAGTTAAATTTAATGGCTCTAACAACAATCCCAAATTGGTTTCAAGCACATCAATAATATCAATTCTTTGTTGCTCTTCAGAACTGTCATTAAAATCTATTGTAATATAATCTCCAACTGCCTTATTCAATTGATTTTGTTTTTTTATAATCTTGACATAATCGATATTAATATCTTCATAAGTCTTATGTATATGTTTAAAAATATCTGTTTCTTTTACTTGCTCAATTGTTTCAATTGCTAAGTCCGTTCGAAAATTAAATATACTCTTTTTCATTTTATCACCACTAATAGTATGTAATAAAAAAAGAAAATTATTGCATTATTCCCAAATTTTTGATAATATTGTTAAGTAAATGCAATCGGAGGTGAAACATCATGGCAAATATCAAATCACAAATTAAACGTGCTAAAACAAACGATGCAAAAAGAGCTCAAAATACATCTTTCAAATCTTCTTTAAAAACTGCGGTTAAAGCTGTTGTTAAAGCTGTTGAAACTGGAAACAAAGAAGAAGCTGTTGTTGCTTTAAATAGCGTGAATGCAAAATTAGATAAATCAGTATCAAAAGGAATTCACCACAAAAATTATGCAGCTAGACAAAAATCTAGATTAGCAAAATTAGTAAACTCAATTAGTGCATAATTGAGTTTTTTATTATAAGGAGAACTAATATGGAAAGAAAAGATATTGAAGTAAAATATACTTGGGATTTAAGCCAAATATATTCATCTATAGATGAATTTGAAAACGACTATCATCACGCCACACGGGCAATTGATGAGATTAAAAAGTATGAGGGCAAGCTTACTGAGAATGAAGATACTTTTTTATATTTCTTTGGTGTGCAAACAGTTTTAAATTTAAACTTGCTAAAAATGTATCAATATGCTCATCTATATTGTGATGTAGAACCTAATAATCAGGAAATGCAAACATTATTAGCCAGAGTATTAAATCTATTTGATATCGCAAATATTGCATTAACTTTTGTAGACTTAGAATTAATAAAAAATAAGAATCGAGTATTAGAATTATTGAAGGACAAAAAACTTACCAAATATAAATTTTTAGTAGAGCAAACACTTCGTGAGGCAGATCATAAGTTATCAGATGAAATGGAAAATATGCTATCTGAAGTTGATCAAATTGCGGATAATAGCTATAAAGTATTTAATGCATTACGCCTAGAATATAAGCCAGTGCATGTAAATGGAAAAGAAGAATTCTTAAATGCTGCTACTTTATCCGAATTCTTGAAAAATGCTAATCCTGAAGTCCGAAAAGAAGCTTATGAAAACTTCTTTAGTGAATATAAGAAATATGAAAATGTGTTTGCATTAACATTATCAGGAGTTAATAAAAAAGATGCTTTTTATGCCAAAGCTAGAAAATTTAATTCTTCACTTGAAGCAAGCTTATTCAAAGACAATGCTCCAAAAGAATTATTTGATAAGATATTGCATATGGCCAATGTAAAATATCGTCCATTATTTCATAAGTATGTGCAATTAAAAAAGGATATACTCGAGATTGAAGACTTTTATAATTATGATTTAAGTATTCCATTAGTAACAGATTATGATAAAAAGTTTACGATTGAAGAATGCTTTGAACTAATCAATGAGGCTGTTGCACCACTTGGAAATGACTACGTGGCAATTATAAATAAGGCAATAGAGGAAAGATGGATTGATTATATGCCTCATGTAGGAAAACGATCTGGGGCCTACTCTGCTGGTTCATACGAAACTAACCCTTATATATTGATGAGTTTTATTGGTGATTACAGTTCACTATCAACATTAATCCACGAACTTGGCCATAGTTGTCATAGTTATTTAGCAAATAAAAACCAAGATCCATTATATGCTGACTATAAAATATTCGTAGCAGAAGTTGCTTCTACAGTTAATGAAGTTCTTTTAAGTAATTTAATGTTGAGAAAAGCGAAAACAAAAGAAGAAAAATCATACTTATTATATAATTTATTAGAAGAATGTGTTGGATTAATATTTAGACAACCTATGTTCGCAGATTTCGAACACAAATTACATGTCGCAACTGAAAATAATGAATCACTATCAAGTAAAGCAATTACTGATTTATATCGAAAACTGAATGAAGAATATTTTGGTGATGTTGTAAAAATGCATGATCTAGTAGGCTACTCATGTTACTACATTCCACATTTTTATTACAATTACTATGTATATAAATATACATTAGGGATGTGTGTGTCATTAGCAATCGTATCAAGAATACTTAAGGGTGATGAAAAGCAAGTTGAAAACTACCTCACTTTCTTAAAATCTGGTGGTAGTAAATACCCGATTGATTTACTTAAATTAGCTGGAGTTGATGTATTAGATGATCAAGTTTATATTGATGCTTTCGAATACTTTGACGACTTATTAAACCAATTTACAGAAATAATGAAATAATAGTATTGTATATTTTATGAAACTAAAAACTCTAGGAAAAGATATTCTCCTAGAGTTTTCTTTATTCAAATCTCAACCGCACCATTATTTAATTTATTAAATTCTATATCATAAGCAGATTCAAAGTCAAATAGTTTTCTAGGCATTGAATTAATTTGATTAGATATATCATCTAAATATTGTTGTTCTACTTGA
>JAVBUP010000074.1:0-7706 GCA_031555175.1 Coprobacillaceae bacterium | reverse complement strand
TCAAGTAGAACAACAATATTTAGATGATATATCTAATCAAATTAATTCAATGCCTAGAAAACTATTTGACTTTGAATCTGCTTATGATATAGAATTTAATAAATTAAATAATGGTGCGGTTGAGATTTGAATAAAGAAAAGAAATGGCCTGAGCCATTTCTTTTATTATGTAAATAATATAGAATTAAAACAAGGAGTGAGTTGTAATGTATGATAAACTATATTTTTTAGAAATTGATATGTTAAGGGATAGGGAGTATTTATTAGACTGTCACTGCCAAATAAACTATGAATGCGAGTCATCGTGGGCTAGACAGATTACTTATGAATGCTATAAACAAAATTGGCTTAAGATGGACAATCAAATAAACATTTTTTTAAATTCGATTGAAAACAGTATAAATAATAGTAAATCTAAAGCTTACTTAATCTATTCGGATGAGATTTTCTCCAATGTTATCGGCTATGTTTGGGCTCATTATAGTGAAGACAAAGAAACAGGTTTTCGCTGTTTAGAGATTCAGGATATTTATATAGAGGCTCAGTATCGTCAACAAGGAGTTGCTAAAAAGATAATATTATATTTAGAACAATATGCGAAAAGTATAGAAGTTAAAATAATGAGAGCTGGCACTGGGGTTTTAAACACGAGTTCAATGAAGATGTTTGAGAGTCTTGGGTATAAACCATATCGAATTGAATTTGAAAAAATAATTGATAAAAAATGAAAAATGCATATAGTGCATTTTTTTATTTTAATAATGTGGTATGATTTGAATATATACGGGGGGAACTAGCATGACTAAATTAGTATTTCCACAGGATTTCTTTTGGGGAGCAGCTACAAGTGCACCACAAACAGAGGGAGATAATTACACTGATGGCAAAGGACAAAATTTATGGGATTTTTGGAGTGAGCAAAACCCAGAAAGATTTTTTAATGGTATAGGTAGTAAAGATACATCAACTTTCTATAAGAATTACAAGAAAGATATTGCTTTAATGAAAGAGGTTGGGCTCAATAGTTTTAGAACTTCTATTTCATGGTCAAGACTCATACCAGATGGCGATGGGGAAGTAAATCAAAAAGCGGTAGAATTCTATAATAATGTTATTAATGAATTAAGAGCCAATAATATTAAAGTGTTTATGAATCTATATCATTTTGATATGCCTATGGCATTACAAAACATTGGGGGATGGGAGAACAAGGATGTTGTAAAAGCATTCGCAAGATATGCTAGAATTTGTTTTGAGTTGTTTGGAGATCGTGTAGACTATTGGTTTAGCCAAAATGAGCCTATTGTTCCTGTAGAAGCAGGATATTTGTATCAATTCCACTATCCAGAAGTAGTAGATTTTAAAAGAGCAATTCAAGTGGGATATAATGAAATACTGGCACATTGTATGTTTGTGCAAGAGTATCGAAAACTAAATTTTAGTGGTAAAGTAGGTATCATATTAAATCTAACACCAAGTTATTCTCGTAGTAATTTGGAAGCTGATTTAACTGCTAGTTATAAAGCAGATTTAATTTATAATCGCAGTTTCCTTGATCCTGTTACTTTAGGAGAGTTTCCCAAAGACTTGATAACTCTATTTAAGGAACATGATTTATTACCAATATGTACAAGTGATGAGTTAGCATTAATTAAGAATAACACAATAGATATACTAGGAGTAAATTATTACCAACCCCGCCGCATCAAGGCAAAAGAGAGCCCAATGCCTAAAAAACTGATGCCTGAATCATTTGCAGATTATTATGATATGCCAGTGAAGAGGATGAACCCATATCGAGGATGGGAAATTTATCCGCAGGCTATGTATGATATTGCAATAAATATTCGTGATAATTATAATAATATACCTTGGTTCATATCAGAATCAGGAATGGGCGTTGAAGGAGAAGAACGATACATTAATAGTGATGGTATCGTAGAAGATGACTATCGAATTGAATTTATTACTGAACACTTAAAGTATTTACATCAAGGCATAAGTGAGGGTAGTAATTGTTTAGGGTTCCATTTATGGACATATATTGATTGTTGGTCATGGACGAATGCTTATAAAAATAGGTATGGTTTAATTTCACTTGACTTAGAAACTCAAGCAAGAACAGTGAAGAAGTCAGGCAGATGGTATAAGAAACTAAGTGAATCAAACACTTTGGAGGTAGAATAATGAGACTTGGAGCAATAGAGGCTGGTGGAACAAAATTCGTGTTAGCGATTGGAGATGAAAACGGAAAAATATTAGAACGTGTATCAATTCCTACAACAACACCAGATGAAACATTAGAAAAGATATTTGCTTATTTTGATGATAAAAACTTAGATGCCATTGGAATTGGTTGCTTTGGCCCAATTGATCCTGATAAAAATAGTAAAACATATGGCTATATTACTACTACTCCAAAACCAGGGTGGGCTAACTTTGATATTGTTTCACCATTTATAGAGCGTTACAACATTCCTGTTGGATTTGATACCGATGTTAATGTTGCGGCACTAGGCGAGTTATATTATGGTGCGGCTAAAGAACTAGATTCATGTTTATATCTAACAATTGGAACTGGTATTGGTGGTGGTGCAGTTGTAGAAGGTAATTTACTTCATGGAATGTTGCATCCTGAAATGGGACATATGTATCTTAAAAGACATCCTCAAGATAACTTTACTGGACTATGTCCATTTCATGGGGATTGCTTTGAAGGATTAGCTTCTGGTCCAGCAATAGAGAAGCGTTGGGGCAAAAAAGCTTATGAGCTTGGTGAGAATCATCTGGCGTGGGATATGGAGGCATATTATATTGCTCAAGCCGTATCAGTTTATATTTTGACATTATCCCCTAAGAAAATCATACTTGGCGGTGGAGTTATGCATCAAAAACAATTATTTCCATTAATACATAAGTATGTTAAGGAATTATTAAATGGTTATATTCATAAACCAGAAGTTCTTAAAGATATTGAAAACTATATAGTTTATCCAGGTTTAGAAGATAATTCAGGATGTGTTGGATGCCTTGCTCTAGCCAAATCTTTACTTTAAGAAGCATTTGTTTGGATCAAGAAATAGACCATAAGGATAAAATTAATAAAGTTTCAAGTTTATTATCAACAGGTGAGTTAAGTTTGCAAAATGATTTTGATGAAGAGATATTAATTATAATTCTCGAGGCTCTCGAATCATTATCGAAAAATGAGCGAGATAGATGTAATAACGGTTATATTGATTTTTGCTCGTTATTTATCAACGATAAGAATCAAAGAGTGCAGTGGCAAGCAATTAGAGTTATCACTAATTTGGTAAATGAAGATTATGACTTCGAGCAAATAGTAGAAAAATTGTTAGTAGCAGCAAGAAATCAATCAGAATTAATTAGATGGACAGCAGCAATTGCTTTTGGAAAGATATTGGCTTTGCCCCAATATCAAAACGGATTATTATATGGACAACTGCTACAGATATATCACAGTGAAAGACAAAAAATGGTTTATCGTGAGTATCAAAAGATATTAAGATTGGATGAGGATCGTAAAATATATAAAAGAAAGAAAAACTTCATCTTTACGAATAAACTTTGATAAAGAATCATTATATAGTATAATGGGTTAAGTATTAGGAGGATTTTATGGGACAATCAATAGCAAACTGGTTTATAAGTACTTTTGGTGCAGAGTTAGGGAAAATTATTGGGACATTCGTTATTTCCATGTTGCCAATTATAGAACTAAGAGGAGCAATACCGGTAGCATTTATACTTAATTTGGATTGGGTGACAACTTTCTTAGTAGTAGTGATTGGGAATTTATTGCCGATACCATTTATCTTATTCTTTCTAGATTATGTTTTTGATTTTATGGTGAAACATAATATCTTTGGAAATGTAGTAACAAAAATGCAAGAAAAGGCGCAAGCTAAAAGTGGCAGAGTTATGAAATATGAGTTTTGGGGTTTAGCTTTATTCGTTGGTATTCCTTTGCCTGGTACTGGAGCTTGGACTGGCGCGTTAGTTGCATCAGTAATGAAGATGGATAAAAAGAAAGCTATGATCTCAATTACTGTTGGGGTGTTAGGTGCAGCGGTTCTAGTAACTGCCTTGACATATGGCGTACTTGGATTAGTGTTTTAATATGAAATCAACTGCTTTAATGTTATAATTATCGTAGTTGATTTTTATTTTAGGAGGAATAGTCATGGATTATGAGATAATGTATGCAGATATTGAGGACATTGGTTTTCTGCAAGAACATGATATTCATATTAATAATGATATGGTAGAAGATTGTGTAGGGGATTACCGTATTATTGTTGTTAAGAATGTTAATCAAGAAATAATGGGGTGGTTAAGGTTTAATTTCTTTTGGGATTCCATCCCATTTGTAAATATGTTATATATCCTTGATCAATATCGAGGATATGGTTTAGGGAAAGTTCTAATGGAGTATTTTGAAAATGAAATGAAGTTAGATAATTATAATAGTGTAATGACTTCAACACAAGAAAGTGAGAAAGCTAAAGATTTTTATAGTCATTTAGGATATTTAAAGGTGGGTAGTTTTTGGTCATTAAATGAGGGTGAAGAAATTATCATGAGGAAGGAGATATAATATGAAATTGATATCATGGAATGTTGCTGGATATCGAGCATGTCTAAAGAAAGGATTTATTGATTTCTTTAATGAAATGGATGCTGATGTGGTTTGCTTACAAGAGGTTAAGGCGGAGATGGAGCAAATTGAGTTTATACCAGATGGATATTATTGCTACTTAAATCCAGCTCAAAAAAAGGGATATTCTGGAACATTAACATATACTAAGATAGAACCAATCTCTGTAAGCTATGGTATGGGGATTGAGGAACATGATAAAGAAGGTAGAATAGTAACATGTGAGTTTAATAGTTATTACCTTGTAAATGTATATGTACCTAATGCTAAGCGGGAGTTAACTAGATTAGAATATAGGATGGCTTGGGAAGATGATTTTTTAAACTTTGTAAAGAAACTAGAGGATCATAAGCCAGTTATAATATGTGGCGACATGAATGTAGCCCATACTCAAAATGATATTAAGAATTGGAAGGCAAATCAAAAAAATGCTGGGTTTACTATTGAAGAACGTAATAAGTTTTCTAATTTGTTGTCTAGTGGCTTTATTGATACATATCGCTATTTGAATCCGGATAAATTTGATGCATATACGTGGTGGAGTTTTATGGGAAATGCTCGAGCTAAAAATATCGGCTGGAGAATTGATTATTTCGTGATAAGTAATATACTTAAGGATAAACTATTAGATGCAATGATTTATGCTGATACGTATGGAAGTGATCATTGTCCAATCGGAATAGAAGTGGGTGAATAGAATGAGAGAGAAAATTAGAAATTTTATTGTTTCAAAACCAAACTATCAATCATTTGAAATAGTTGGGTTATGTTTAATATTTGCAATATCTGTTTATAATTTATTTATAGGGCCACAAAGTACTACAGTTGAAATAACTGCTAGTATAATCTCTGCTGTTATTTTTGGAATATATGGTATTGAACTATGGGCTCTAAAGCGAAGAACATTTTTATATGTTTTATGTTTCATTGGGGCTATATTGAATATTTTTACGGTTGTGTCTCATATGATTGTTTAATTGACAACAACAAACAACTTTGCTAGAATTAATATGTTAATAAGAAATGCGATGAATAGAAGAGTATTTTATATAGTAATTGAAGAGAGCTTGTGGGCGGTGAGAACAAGCATTACGTATAAAAGAAGATGGTCTAGGAGCAATTCCTTTGATATGTAAAAGGAATCGGAGAAGTCACGTTACGATATCAAGAGCTCATATATATGAGAATTAAGGTGGTACCGCGTTTCAACGCCCTTTAGAGGGCGTTTTTATTTTGAAGGAGGAATTTATAATGAAGAAAAAATTTTATATTACAACACCAATTTATTATCCAAGTGCTGCATTACATATTGGTCATGCCTATACAACTGTAATAACTGATGCCATCGCTAGATACAAAAAGTTAATTGGGCAAGATGTGTTTTTCTTAACGGGAACAGACGAACATGGTGAAAAGATTCAAAAGAAGGCAGAAGAAGCTGGAGTTACCCCACAACAATATGTAGATGATATTGTGAAGGGAATTAAGGATTTATGGCAAACATTAGATGTAGAATATGACGATTTTATTAGAACAACTGATAAGAGGCACGAAGATGCAGTACAAAAGATATTTAGTAAATTCTTAGAACAAGACGATATTTATTTATCAGATTACGAAGGACATTATTGTGTTCCATGTGAGTCTTATTTTACGAAGACACAATTAAATGAAGATGGAACTTGCCCAGACTGTGGAAGACCAACACAGTTAGTAAAAGAAGAAGCTTATTTCTTTAGAATGAGTAAATATTCTGATCGTTTACTTAAATATTATGAAGATCATCCAGAATTTATTGAACCATTATCAAGAAGAAATGAAATGATTAATAATTTTATTAAGCCAGGGCTTGAAGATTTATGCGTATCTAGAACGTCATTTGATTGGGGTGTTAAAGTTGCTGAAAATCCTAAGCATGTAGTATACGTTTGGATTGATGCTTTAACAAACTATATTAATGCTTTAGGATATACATCTGAAAATACAGAGTTATTTGATAAGTTTTGGAGTGAGGATACAGAGAAAGTTCATATTATTGGGAAAGAGATTGTTCGTTTCCATGTTATTTATTGGCCAATTATGTTAATGGCTTTAGGACTACCTTTACCAGATAAAGTATTTGCTCATGGATGGATCTTGATGAAAGATGGTAAGATGAGTAAGTCAAAAGGTAATGTAGTTGATCCTGTAATGTTAATAGATAAATATGGTCTAGATGCAATGAGATATTATGTATTAAGAGAAATTCCATTCGGTAATGATGGAGTGTTTACTCCTGAAATGTTTGTTGATCGCGTTAATGTTGATCTTGCAAACGATCTAGGGAATTTATTATCAAGAACAGTATCAATGATTGAGAAATATTTTGATGGTATTATACCTGAGTATAAAGGTAATGTGACAGCATTTGATAGTGCATATAAATCTTTTGCCTTAGAAACTATTAAGAGAGTTGATAGTGAAATGAATAAGTTGTATGTTGATAAAGCAGTAAAAGAATTAATGGATCTTGTTTCAAGAACAAACAAGTATATTGATGAAACTGCTCCTTGGGCTTTAGCAAAAGATGAGGCCAACAAAGATCAACTAGCTTCAGTAATGAATCACTTAGCTAATGGATTAAGAGAGATTGGGATACTATTAAAACCATTCTTAATTAAAGCACCGGTATCAATTTTTACTCAATTAAATATTCCTGCTGAACTGCAAGATTATGCTACGATCAATGATTTTGGATGCTTATCAGGGGTTAAAGTTGCAAAGGGTGAACCAATCTTTAAGAGATTAGATGCCAAAGTAGAAGTAGAATATATCGCTGCTAAAATGCGCGGTGAATAGTTGAATATACTTTAGTTATATAAAGAATAAGATAGCATTTGCTATCTTATTTCAGACTGTTGACAAAGTATTGAGGTACTTTGTCTTTTTTTATACAGTGATAAAAGGATATTTGATATAATATAGATAGGTGATAACTATGATTTCTAAACATTCTAATGCGAATAAAAAAACGATGCAGATGGTTGAT
>JAVBUP010000033.1:0-18545 GCA_031555175.1 Coprobacillaceae bacterium | reverse complement strand
GGATGGATTAAGGCAGAAATGAGATGTGATTATAGAATTAACGATTGGGATACAATAGAGGATTTCTTAGATTTCTATATATCTTATTTTAATTACGAACGTCCTGCATATGCATTAGAATATAAAAACCCCGCCCAGTATCCTTCTGAGCAAGGGTTCTCACTATGTTTTTAATTGTGTCTACTTTTCGTTGACAACTGCACATTTGTCTTACAGTCTATAATTCAATTTCAGTTTGGCTATTAACACTTTCAATAATAACTCGCTTATAGATACCATATCCTACAAATAATGCGATGAAATATAACATACCTACAAATCCAGCTAATTTTAATCCAGCGAAGATTGAAAACAAAGTTACTAATGGATGAATATCAAGTGATGTAGACAATAGTCTTGGTTGTACAGATTGCCTAACAACCTGAATTACTACATATAATACAGCTAATGCAATCGCTAATACATAGTTACCTTCCATGAGATACATAATTATTAATGGTACAAATATCAAAATCGTACCAACTATTGGTAGTAAGTCCAATATTGCACATAGAACACTTAATAAAAATGCATATGGAATATTCAAAATGATAAACCCAATTAATGTTACCATAAAAGTTATAAACACTAATAAACCATATGTAATTACATATTTACCAACACTATCAATCGATTCTGAAATCATAATTTCAGTCTTTGTATGTTCCTTCTTTTTTGTAATTAGATTAGTTTGCAATAATTCAATACTTATTGGATAAGCAGAGAATATTGAAAATAAAAGTACTATAAATAAATTTGGAATAAATGACACAAATGCTAATACCTTGTTAAATACTAAAGATGATTGTGCTAATAATTGTGTAGACATTTCTGTCCCACTGCTCATAAACATATCAGTAATAGAATTAATTAAAGCTTTATCAACAAACTGAAAACTTAATAACCAACTTTCAAAATCTTGAATAATTGACTCATAATTTTCTTGTAAGAAATTATAAATGCTTAATATTAAATTTTTAATTTCAAAACCAATATATAGCGAGAATGTAATTATAGCAATAAAAGTTATTATAAACACAACACTATTTACCAGCATTACAGCTATTCCAGTTTTAAATTTAAACTTTTTCATAACCCACTGTATAGGCCTTATGGACAAGATTGCAACTACAAATCCAACGACAAAAGGGCTTGTATATTGAAAAGTAATAATAAACAAATAGAATAATAAGCTAAAACCTATCGCAAACTTTATAAAATTATAAACATTAGGTTTAATATACATCAAAACAAAATCATCTATTCTCTTCATACTATTCCTCCATATATTTAGCTGTGAATATATCTGACTCCTCATTTAACTCGTCTATTACTTGTAATTCTGGCAGTTCTTTAAGCGAACTTAAATTAAATGCATCCATAAATTCATCAGTTACTGCGTATAAATATGGGCTACCAGGTTTGTTTTCATCACGCCCTACTTCTCTTATCAATGCTTTTGCTATCAATCGCTTAATAGTAGTTTCACTATTTACACCACGAATTTCTTCGATTTGAACACGTGTAACTGGTTGATTGTAAGCTATTATCGCTAATATCTCTAATGCAGCATTAGACAAATTGCTTTCTGTTTGCTCTGTCAATTTTTGATAATATGTAAAATGCTCAGGTTTTGTTGTCAACTTATATCTTTCACCAAGTATCGAAAGTTTGATTCCTCTAGTTTCTTGATTATATGATTTTTCTAACTCACTAATCACAATTTCTGCTTCTTTAGCAGTTATTTCAAGAAAAAGTGCAATTTGCTTTAGCGTAATGCCTTCATCTCCTACAAGGAACAATAAACCTTCTAGTATACTCATTTTTTGATTAATCAATTCCATTACTTAACCTCCAAATATATTTCATCAAAATTATTAATTTGCTCAATAATTAAATATCTATTTTTTACTAAGTCAAGAACTGCCATAAAAGTTACAATAAAATAATCTTTATCTGGTATATCAAAAAGTTCATCAAATATTATACGCTTAGTATTTTTAAATTTAAAAAAGTTTTTAATCTCTTCAACTCTATTTTCGACTGAATACTCTTTTTTAGCAATTGCTGTTTGCATTGGTTCAAGTAAAACTTTTCTTTGAAACATTTTTTGCATTGCTCTTACAAGATCATATACTTCTAAATCATTAGGAATTCGATTTGATTGATCAATATGATATTCAACCAAATTATTTGGAATTTTTGTAAAGTATTTTGTTCTTTCTTCACGGTTATTTCTAAATTCATCTAAAACATCTTTATATTTTTTATACTCAATTAGTCTGCGTATTAATTGGTCACGAGGATCTTCTTGATATTCATCTTCAAGTTCTACTCTTTCCTTTGGTAACAACATTTTACTTTTTGTTTCAATCAAATAAGCAGCCATTACCAAGTATTCACTAGCCACTTCTAAATGAAGATTCTCTACAGAATTGTGGATATATGCTAAGTATTGATCGGTAATTAATGTAAGGTCTAAATTAACCAAATCCATTTCATTTTGTTTAATTAAATGTAATAAATAATCTAATGGACCATCGAATAATTCTCCGGTTTCGTTTGTAAAAGATACAGTAAACATATTTCCACCCCTTTGTATATTATAACAAAAATATGCTTCATAAAAAAGTAAAATAAAAAAAACATCATTAAATGATGTTAGTTTGATTTTGGTTTTCTTATTATGGCATTTAGTAATGCTTTTCTATTATATGGGACTAAAGGATACAGGTAGTGCATTCCACAACTTTTCATAGTCATTAAGAACAATATGAATAAAAAGTTAGAAACTATAAAGCCCATCTTTGAGAACAATCCAATTGCAATGATAAAGATTAATTTTACTACTTTATTTGCCAACGATATTTCGTAATTAGGTGTGGCAAAATGCCCTACATTTCCAATAGCGCAATATATTAGTATTTCTGGAATAAACAAACCTAATTCAACTGCAAATTGACCAAGAAGTATAGCTGCAATTAATCCCGTAGCACTAGCTAATTGAGTCGGGGTATGAATAGTTGCAATTCTTAGAAACTCAATGGATAACTCTACTATTAGCACCTGAAAAACAATAGTTTGCAACGATATTTCCTTCGGTATAACAAATAAAGTATTATTAATGCCAAGATTTTCAATTACTAACAACCAAATTGGTACTAAATATACACTAAGGAAAATAGCGAAATATCTAATCATTCTTATAAATGAACCTATAATTGGTGTTTGGCGATACTCTTCAACATGTTCAAGCGTTTCAAATAGTGTAGTTGGACACAAAATTACACTTGCAGAAGTATCAACAATTATTGCTATATATCCCTTAACTATGTGTGCGGCTACTATATCTGGTCGCTCAGTATATCTAATCTTTGGATATGGATTATATCCTTGATCAAAAACCAACTCTTCTAGTGCTCTATCTGACATAACAAGATCATCTGTTGTAATTTTAGCAATTCTATCATTAATGAAGTTTAATACTTTTTTGTTTACATTGTTATTCATATAACAAACACATAAATCAGTTTTTGAAATAGATCCAACCCTATGAATATTGATAATTAAATTATTACTTCTAATTCGTCTTCTTATTAAACCAACATTAGTAATAATATTTTCGTTAAAACCATCTTTACTACCTCTAATGCTCTTCTCAGTTTCTGGTTCTGAAATACCACGGTTTGGATATGATCTAGTTTCAATTATCCATGTTTTATGAGAAGTAGAAACAATGCAATTTCCAGCATAAAGGCAAGTAGTTATTTCTTTACTGTCACTTGATGTCGTAATACTTCCATTGATTAAGCAACTTTCTAAATTTTCAATATTTTTACACTCGATTATACTTCTCACAAGGTCATTAATTATTAAGGAATCAGTAAGGCTAGATAAATACTGTATTATTACTGACTCATTAGATATAACAAACTCTCTTTTTACAATATCAAAACTTGGATTTTCAATCATGATCTTGGTTTAAATATAATAGCTACAATGAAAGCAAAAAATATAGCGCTGCTTATTCCTGCGGCAGTAAGTTCAAACATACCCATAGGAATACCAAATATTCCAAATTCGGCAGTTTTTTCCATAGCACCATGCATGATAGAATGACCAAAGCTAGTTATCGGCAATAATGCTCCTGCATGCCCAAATTCGATTAAATTATCGTATAAATTAAAAAAGTCAAGAACAGCCCCACATACAACAAATAATGATGTAATATGACCTGGTGTCCATTTTGAGTTATCATAGATTATTTGCGCAATAACACAAATTAATCCGCATGTTATAAATGCTCCTATATAATTCATTCTACTACCTCCAAACTTACCGCATGAGCTATACAAGGGATATTTTCGCCTTGTTGAACCGCCATTGGTGATAAAAGTGCCCCTGTTGACATTAATAACACTCGTTTATATTTATTAAGTTTCATTTGCTCCAGTATATATCCATAGTATACTGTTGCACTACACCCACAGCCACTTCCTCCTTGAAATACTTCTTGATTTTTTAAATCAAATATCATTGTGCCACAATCATCATAATTATATAAATTAATACCATCATTCTTGAATAAATCAATAAGTATTCCTTTACCAATTAACGACAGATCACCAGTTAAAATTAAGTCATAATATGAGTGTTCTCTACCAGTATCTTTTAAGTGTTGTTTAAGAGTATCGTAAGCAGCTGGTGCCATTGCAGTTCCCATATCGTTAGGATCATTTTGCTCTAGGTCAATTACTTTACCAAAAGTTACTGATTCAACTTTTATACGAGATACATTATTTGATACTATTGCTGCCCCACTTCCTGTTACTGTATATTCAGACGTTATGGCCTTTTGTACTCCATATTCTACAGGATAACGATATTGTCGTTCGGCAGTTGCGTTATGACTTGAAGTAAATGCCAAGACTTTATTATAAAACTTACTAGACACCAACAAACTAGCAAGTCCTAATGATAACGTTGCATTACTGCAAGCACCATATATACCAATAAATGGTGTTGAAAGATCCTTTGCAATATAATTGGATGAAATGATTTGATTTAGTAAATCTCCACCTAAAGATATATCAATATCATTTATCTGAAGATTTACTTTCTTTAATGCATATTCAATAGCTTTTTTTACAAGTTCTCTCTCTGCTTTTTCAAAAGTCTTTTGACCACAATATAAGTCATCATAATGATAATCAAAATAATTACCTAATGGACCATCAAATTCCATTGGTCCTACACAAGTACCACTACTTTCAATATATACATCATTTATTTTAATCGTATTAGAAGAAGACATAACGAATCACCCCCAAAATATAGGAAGCAACTATTCCATAAGTAATTACAGTTCCTCCAAGTTTAAACATGTTAGAACCAATTCCAAATATTAGTCCCTCACTCTTGCTCTCAAGTGCAGAACTAGTCATTGAATTAGCAAATCCAGTAATTGGGATGAATGTCCCAGCCCCACAATATTTAGCTATTTTATCAAAAACACCAAACCCTGTGAGCAATGATGCTATAAAAATAATAGTTATAATCATAGGAACTGCTGCATCCTTTTCTGAAATTTCTAAGGTTGATGCATACATAGTCATTAACCACTCTGCAAATAAAGCCAAAGTTCCACCGCTCAGAAAAGCAATTACACAATTTTTAATTCTAGACTTTTTTGGTTGATGTTGTTTAGCTATCGATTCATAATAATTTTTTTCCATTAATTTCACCTCATCTTTAGTGTTATCAATGGAGTTCCAAATATACAAAAAAAGAAGCATAAGCTTCTAAAAATGAAATATAACTTTTCCTATAACATCACTTCTGTAATCAATACTTCCAAAATATCTAGAGTCAAAACTGATGTCACGGTTATCTCCCAGAACAAATACTTCGCCTTCACCAACAGTAAATTTCCAATCAAAGTATTCTTCATTTTTAATAATATAATCTTCAGCTACCAATACATTATTCACATAAATATCATTATTCTTAAATTCAACTGTATCACCTTCAATAGCAATGACTCTTTTAATTATTCGATCATCTGACTCTACTAATTCTCTACTATCAATCATTACAATATCATTGATTTTTGGTTGATAGTTTCGCAAATGGTATTTGTAAACTAATACAATAGAATTATTAGAAATCGTAGGTTCCATAGAATAGCCAGTTACTCTTAATGGAGCGACAAAGAACATGCCTATATTCATAATTAGGAAAGTTAATAAGAATACATTAATATATTTGTTTTTATTCATGTAATCACTCTCCCAAATGGTAGTATAACACAGTATTTTTAATATATTCAAGGGTAATTTAAATGTAAACCATTACATTATGCTTTTATCTCTTTACCTTAAAGATATCATAGTGTTATTATATATACAGTAAGGGGATACGATATGACTAAGAAACAAAAAGAAAAAATTTTTAGCATTATAATATTTGTTATAATTGCATTAGTTTATCATTTTTTTATTGATAATGAAACTGAAACTATAAATAATTCGAAGGACAATACCAGAGAAGTCGTAACATTAAAAAAATGTGTTGATGGCGATACTGCAGTATTCAATGATCCTGTAGGAAAGACTAGATTTCTCTTCGTAGATACGCCTGAGAGTACTATTGAAATAGAACCATTTGGAAAAGAAGCCTCTGCTTATACATGCAATGCGTTAGAAACTGCTAGTAAAATTGAAATAGAGTATGATGGTGAAACCAAAGATAAATATGATCGCACATTAGGATGGATATATGTTGATGGTAAACTGTTGCAAGAGCAACTTGCTCTTTATGGTTTAGTTGAAGATTTTTATGATTATGGAGATTATAAATATGAGGAAAAAATTGTAACTGCCTTCAATGATGGCTCGTTAAATCATAAAGGTATTTATTCTGATAAATCATTCCAAAATGTTGAACTTATTGATTATAAAATTGAGGCTGGAGAAAGCCATATAACAATAAAAACTAAGGCAAAAGAAGAATGTGAAGTACAATTTAAATTACCTAGCGGTAGCGTATCTTCTGCCAAAGGATTAGGTAATAAAAAGGCAGATACCAATGGACTAATAACTTGGACATGGAATATAAATGCTAGTACTCAAAAAGGTACTAGCATAACAACTATAGTTTGTAAAAACGGTGGAACACGCTTTGCATATATACTAAAATAAGGGCATAAGCCCTTTTTTAGTTATCTTTTATAATACTTTTACTGCAATAATAAGTAATGAATAAGTAACCACCAAAATAAACACTAGTAACACAGCAGTTAATGCAATAGATGGTAATAGGTAGTCTACTCCTATTGATAATAAAGTATTATTACAGAATTGAATACCGAAAATAGAATGGATTATTGAGAGAATTAATGGGAACATGAAGAATAGCAAAATCTGATTAAACAATGCCTTATTAATCATTTTTTCATCAGTTCCAATTTTTCTTAAGACAGTGAAGCGATCTTTGTTATCACTACTCTCTGACAATTCTTTTAATGCTAAAATTGCAGCACATGAAATTAAGAAAATGATTCCCAAATATAACCCAATAAAAGTAACCATGGCACTTGAACCAATGCTAGCTTCATAATTCACAATTTTAGAATTGATTTGAAGTTGGGTGTTCATATAATAGCTCTTATCAGTAAAATTGGATACGATATTTTCAATTGCCTCTTTTTCTTCCTTCGTGGATGCTTGATAATCAGCCACCATAATAGTTGAACTATGCATAGATTCATCCACTGCTTCATCCGGAACAATAAATACACCTAAATTTGATGGATTTCTTGCCATATAAATAAATCCTTCTAAGTATTTATCAAATTTTGGTAAGTAATTCTTATTTAGAATTGTAATTGATTCATTGTTTTTAAGTGCAATATTTCTTATTTCACCAAACATCTCATAATTTGCAATAATAAAATATTCATTTGGCCCCAAGTCAATCTCTTGCATCCCATATAATCTAGCCAATCGATTATAATCGCTAATTTTAACTAGTATTTCACGTTCATGATATACCAAATGTGGATATTCATCGCTAACTTCTTCAAATGATGATCCTAATGTATCTTGAAAAGTAATATCAAAGCTTCTATATGTGTTAAACTCAAACATATTAATTAAGTATTTATCTACATTAAATTCTAATTTATTTAATGATTCGCTAATGCTTAATTTGAAATCAGCTATCTGTTCTTTACTATAGTTAACTGTATTACTAGCTTCTAAATCTAATCTCTTCTCAATTTGCATATCAACTGGCGTTAATTTAATTAAATTACTGGTAGTTGTATTTTTAATAGATAAAGAACTAGATAGCACTGTAATTGTTACAAATAACATTAAGCATATTGTTGTCATAGAAAACACTGTAGTATTGATTTTACTACTCAACTGTCTAAGCGTAAAACTGTTTAGATTATGATAATAAGTATTTTTCATACTCATAATAATTCTCAATGCTAACCCAGATAATGACCAAAATATGAAGAATGTGGACACTATTCCCATTATTATAGGTATCATAATTTTATCGGCAGTCTCAATATGTGTTATTCCAGCAGTAACTAGATAATAGGCATATCCAAGAATTGAGGCTGCAATTACAAATACTGCAACACAAACCACTGGGTTTTTAAGTTTAACCTCTTCAGATTTACGATTCGCATATAATAGGTCAATTAACTTACATTTACCAATTGTAATTGTATTAAATATCATTAGCAACAAATATATTATACTGAAATATATAAGCGTTTTTATACATGCCGAAGTTGAAAACCTAAAAGCGAAATCCGACATATCAGCTTCAAACATATTAATGACTAAAAGACTCATTAGTTGCGATAATGCAGTACCAAAAATCAATCCAACTATTAAAGATGCTAGTCCTATTAATAATGTCTCAAAGAATAATACCATCGAGATATTTCTCTTACTCATACCAAGTGTTAAATATACCCCAAATTCATTGTTACGACGCTTCATTAAGAATCTGCTTGCATAGATTATAAGAAATCCTAAGACAATGGCTAAAAATACGCTCAATCCAGACATTATTGTATTCATTAATTGAATAATCCTGTTAGAAGATTGAGAAACTGTTAAAGAAACAGCTTGGCTTTCAATTGCATTAAACACATAGAATATTGCTACCCCTAATATCAACGTAAAGAAATATATAGCATAATCCTTAATACTTTTCTTTATATTCTTTAATAATAATCTATAGGGCTTCATTTAAGTCGCCTCCAAGTAAAGTTACTACATTGATTATCTTATCAAAGAATTGTTTTCTAGAGCTATTACCTTTATATATTTCTGTAAATAGTTTTCCATCTTTTATAAAGACTACTCTATTTGCATAACTAGCTGAAAACGAATCGTGAGTAACCATTAAAATAGTTGTATTTAGAGTATCATTTAAATAGTTAAAGCTTTCTAGCAACATTTTAGAAGACTTTGAATCAAGTGCTCCAGTTGGCTCATCTGCTAATACTAGTTTTGGATTTGTTACTAAAGCTCGTGCAGAAGCAACTCTTTGTTTTTGTCCACCACTCATTTGGTATGGATATTTATGTAAAACATCACTGATATTCAATTTAAGCGCAATATTACGTACCGCTTTATCTATTTTGTTAAAATCAGCGTTTTGTATTGACAATGCTAAGGCAATATTCTCATATGCAGTAAGTGTATCTAAAAGATTAAAGTCTTGAAACACAAAACCAAGTTTTTCTCTTCTAAACTTATTTAACGAATTACCTTTAATCTTAGTAATATCAACTCCATCGACATAAATATGACCAGATGTAACTCTATCAATTGTCGATATGCAATTTAGTAATGTAGTTTTACCACTCCCATTAGCTCCCATAATTGCGACGAATTCCCCTTTCTCAATATCGAAAGAAATATCATCAATTGCTTTGGTAAGACTTGATTTACTTCCATAATACTTCTCTACTTTATCTATTTTTAAAATTGTTGACATAATTTAAACTCCTTTCGATATTAGTATAGATTACTACTAATAGTTAGTCGCTATTCTAATATTACAAAACCTTACATTTCTGTAAGGTTACTTAGCAACATTATAAAAATCATTTCTATAAAAAGTTATGCTTACTTCAGTAAACTTGTTTTCTTGTGATTTTATTGCTATATGATGGCCTAATTTAGAACATAAATTCTTTGCAATATACAATCCCATACCAGTGGATGTTTGACGAGATCTTCCATTATGACCAGTAAATGATTTTTCAAATACTTTGCTAATATCGGCATCATTTATACCAATGCCATTATCAAGGATTATTAAAGTTACACTATCTCTATTCTCCTTAAGTGATATCTTTAAAAATGAATCATCATCATTTTTAGAATATTTTATACTATTATTTACAATTTGATTAATGATAAACTCTAACCATTTTGAATCAGTCATAACAATAGTATCAATTGTCTCAATTATGACTTCTATTTTATTCTCCAACAATAAATCTTTATTACGCATTAAAACACTAGCAATTGTCTTACTCAAATTTGCTTCTTTAATTAAGTAATCTTTTTCAGAATGCTCACTTCTAGCATAATATAAAACTTGCTCAATATTATCATTTATTCTCGATAATTGTAATGATAACCTCGTATCATTATTACCTTTTTGATTATGTAATATTAAATTGGCAGTCGCTAATGGCAGTTTTGCTTCATGCACCCATATTTCTAAAAAATCTTTAAATTCTTTTAAATTATCTCTGTATATTCTCACATTTTCATTCATTGACTTATCAATTTCATATAGTGATTCATATAATATTTGTCCATCATAAAAGTTTGGTCTATTGAGCATTTCTACAATTAAATATTTTTGATCAAGTTGCTCCAAGTTATTCATGAAAGCATCATAAAACTTTTTTCTTCTAATAAGATCATATATTTGCAGCAATATAAAGCTAATAATACTGATGATATTTATAGCTAAAATAGCTTGTGTGTTTACTTTAAAAGCAATTAACACATATTAATAATAATAAGGCTAAATGTTGATGTTAAAATGTAAAACGTTCTATCTTCTATATATTTTTTAATACTCATAATAGAATATAACCCAGCCCTTTTCGAGTTTCAATTGCCTCATCTAGCCCGATATCTTTAAGTTTTGCCCTCAATCTGCTTATGTTAACAGTTAGAGCGTTATCATTAATATATTCATTATTATTCCATAAATCTGTCATTAAATCATCCCTAGAAACTATTAATCCTTTATTGGACAATAGATAACTGAAAATTATCATTTCATTTTTTGTTAATTGTAATTCTTTATCATCTTTTCTAATTAACCCTTTTTTTGGAATAACTTCAATTCCGTTATAAAATTGAGTATCAGTAATATTATCTAGTCTTTTAAAAATTGCATTAATACTTAATAACAATATTGTGGGATTATATGGTTTTGTAATATAATCATCTGCCCCATAACTCATTGATAATACTTCATCTACTTCGCTATTTTGGCTTGTCACCATAATAACTGGTACATTACTGACCTGTCTAATTTTTTGCAATAACAATTGTCCATTAATTTTCGGTATATTAATATCTAATAAAATAAGATCTGGATTGATATTACGAAATTCAGAAAAAACATTTTCGAAATTCTCAACAATTATTGCTTTATAATCAGAATTATCTAGTAAACGCTTCAATTCTAAACAAATACTATGGTCATCTTCAATAATGAAAATTGTTTTCATATACAAAACCTCATTTCTTTTAATTATTATATCATTAATTATTAAATAATTTCAATTTACCATAAGACAATAAAAAAATAATCTACTTGATTATTTTAAATATTTAAAGTATGTTACCAGCTAATTAATAATTCAGTGTTAACTAAACTAGCATCAAAACGATAATGCCCAGTAACATTTTTATCTCTCTTAAAGTAATTTTCCTCTCTCTTAAGTTGACCACCATTATGAATAATATATGGTTGGCCATTTTTATTACGTTTATCAGAAACTATTCCAATATGTGTATTATCTCCAAATATAACAATATCGCCAGGCTGCCAAGCATTAATATCATTTATATCATTTGTTAATACTAATGCATTTCTTTCAAAGAATACTTTTAAATTCTTAACTCTTCTAAAATCAATATTATTATCTGGTATATCGATATTAAAGTATTCATCTAATGCAATGTGAACATCCTTATCTACCATCATTCTTAGATTATAACCAGCTTCTTTAAAAGCTCTCCATACAACATCAGTACAAACACCAATATTATCTGGTGGAAAACCACCATTATAATAACTACCATCATATTTCGGATGATTTTTCGCATCCAGACGCGCTCCAATAACAAAATCAGTATAATCATCGATTTCATTTTTATTGAAGTCTATAGTCGATATAATAATATCGATTTTAAAATCACTAGCATAATATGAAGCACTAGGTAAAAGATTATAATTATTAGCATAATATAGTCCAATAACTGCACTAGTAATCAAAATAAAAAGCACTGTATATCGTAAATACTTAAGCATACGTTTCATACAGTACTCCTCCTTTATCTTTTTTTCTTTTTATGTCTTTCTTTTTTTCCATTTGATTGCACAGGTTTTGGTTTTTGAGATGGCATTCCAGTTGCTGGATTCATTCTTGACATTTGAGTCATCAATTGCTTTGATTGTTCAAACTGTTTTAGTAATGCATTAATATCTGCAACATTTGTGCCAGAACCATTAGCAATTCTCTTTTTTCGTGATTCTTTTATAATAGAAGGTTCTCTTTTTTCCTCTTTTGTCATCGATAAAATAATAGCTTCAGTCTTTTTCATACGTTTATCGGTTTCTTCATCATTGATGTTATCTGGTAGTTTTGGCATACCAGGAATCATTTTGAATAGCCCAGTCATTGACCCCAATTTTTTAACTTGACGAAGTTGTTTTAACATATCATCTAAATCAAAAGTTCCTTGTTGTAGTTTTGCAATAGATTTAGCAGCTTCTTTTTCATCAATAACATCTTGCGCTTTTTCTATTAATGAAAGTACATCACCCATTCCTAAAATTCTATCAGCCATACGATCTGGGTAGAATAAATCAATTGAATCTAGTTTTTCACCAGTACCAACAAATTTAATTGGAACACCAGTTACTTTTCTAACTGATAAAGCTCCACCACCGCGTGAATCACCATCTAATTTAGTTAGTACTGCACCAGTAATAGAAAGTTTTTCATTAAAAGTACTAGCAACGTTAATTATATCTTGCCCAGTCAATGCATCAACAACTAGTAGTATTTCACTTGGATTTACAACATTCTTTATCTCAAGTAATTCAGTCATTAATACTTCATCAATATGTAAACGTCCAGCTGTATCTATCAATATGACATCATGATTGTTATGGCTTGCATATTCTATTGCTTCTTGAGCAATTGAAACAGGTGAAACAGTATTACCTTTTTCAAAAACTGGTATATTTAACTGTTGTCCAATGGTAATTAACTGGTTAATGGCGGCTGGACGATAAATATCAGCAGCTACCAATAATGGTTTTTTTGCATGTTTTTTAGTTAAATATGTAGCTATTTTTCCAGCCGAAGTAGTTTTACCAGCCCCTTGTAGCCCAACCATCATAATAATTGTCGGATTCTTTGATAACTCTAGTTCTGATACTTCGGTACCTAATAAATCAACTAATTCATTATGAACAATTTTTACTACCATTTGTCCGGGATTCAATGAGCCAATTACTTCCTGACCTTCTGCTTTAACTCTAATACTATCAATAAAACCTTTTACTACATTATAGTTAACATCTGCTTCAAGTAAAGATAATCTTATTTCGCGAAGCATTTCATCCATATTCTCAGAAGTTAAACGGCTTTGACCTTTAATTTTTTTAAGGGTCGACTGTAAACGATCCGATAATGATTCAAATGGCATACTACTACCTCCTATATTTTTTTGAGCATATCTAAATACTCAATTATTTGATCTTTGTTTTCATCTGTAAAACTTTGTAATTTTTCTAATAATTTTAGTCTCTCAGCATGCTTATCTAATAGCTGAAGTTTCTCTTCATATTCTTCTAACATCGCTGTAGCACGCTTAATTTGATCAAATACTGCATTTCTTGAAATATTAAATTCTTCAGCGATCTCAGCTAAAGACAAATCTTCTTCATAGTAAAACTGCATATATTCTAATTGTTTTGGCGTTAGTAAATTTCCATAGTAATCCATCAGCATTACAATGCGCTCAGTTTTATCTAATTGGCTTTCCATTAATTAATCAGTCCTTTACATAAACCATATATATATGATTCTAAATCAAATTCTTGCATATCATCCAATTTCTCACCAAGACCAATAAACTTAACTGGAAGGTTTAAATTATCTTTAATAGATAATACTATACCACCTTTTGCAGTTCCATCCATCTTAGTCAGTATAATTCCTGTGATATTTGTAATCTTTGAGAATTCATTTGCTTGACTAACCCCATTTTGACCAGTTGTAGCATCAATAACTAACAAAGTTTCATGAGGACCATTTTCAATTTCTCTACTAATTATACGATTCATTTTTTCCAATTCATTCATAAGATTTACCTTATTTTGTAGTCTTCCAGCAGTATCAATGATTAGAACATCGGCAGATGTATCTTTTGCTTGCTTTAATGCTTCATAAACAACAGATGATGGATCACCACCTTCAACACCCTTCACAATGTCGATACCTAATCTTAAAGCCCATTCTGCTAGTTGGTCAATTGCACCTGCTCTAAATGTATCACCAGCAGCAACGATTACTTTCTTACCATCTTCTTTCATCATATTTGCTAGTTTAGCAATAGAAGTAGTTTTTCCAGCACCATTAACACCAACCATAAGAATTATAGTTAACTCATTTTCTTGATAATTAATATTAGTTGAAATATAACTATCATTTGCATAAATAACGAACATTTTATCTACAATAATTTCATTAATCATTGCAGGATCACTAATATTTTGCAGTTTAACTTCCTTCTTTATTTCATCTACAATCTTCATAACCATGGAGACACCTACATCAGCCATTATGAGAATATGCTCAAGTTCATCAAAATACTCATCGTCAATAACTCTAAATCTAGCTGCAAGTTCATTAATTCGATTTGAAAAACTCTGATTAGAACGATCTAGACCAGCGATATATTTATCATTCTGCTTGACAGAGTTACCAACTATTTTCTTTTTCAAATTATCAAAAAAGCCCATCAAATCACCTCTAATTTTCTATAGAATAAGATTTTGCATCTTCCAATTTAACACTTATTAACTTAGTAACACCTTTTTCTTGCATTGTAGCACCATAAAGCAAGTCACATTGCTCCATTGTTCCTGGCCTGTGAGTAACAACAATAAACTGTGTTAGTGAAGAGAACTCTTTTAAATACTTAGCAAATCTTTCAACATTCGCTTGATCTAACGCTGCTTCAACTTCATCCAGTATGCACATAGGAACTGGCCTAGCACGTAAAATTGCAAATAAAACTGATATTGCAATTAATGCTTTTTCTCCACCAGAGAATAAAGACATGTTAGTTACTGCTTTCCCTGGAGGTTGTACATCAACATCAATTCCTGTTTCAAGGATATTATCAGGATCAGTATAACGCAAAGACGCTTTACCACCTCCAAATAATTTTCTAAAAACGATGTTGAACTCACTATTTATAATATCAAAAGTAGCAGTAAACTTCTCTACCATAATATCATCCATCTCTTCTATTGCTTTCAATATAGAGTTTTGTGCATTAATTAAATCAATTTTTTGACTAGATAGATAATCATATCTTTCAGAAACATTTTTATACTCTTCAATTGAATCTATGTTGATACTTCCAAGCGATTCAATTTGTTGTCTTAATAGTAAAACGTCTTGCTTTGCTTCCAAAATATTAATATCTTTATTAAAGTTTTCAAAAGCAAAATCGAAAGTCATTTTATATTCAATATTCAAGCGATCAAGTGAGTTATTAAGTTCAGTTTCCAATTTAGTAGCCTTAATATTTTGTTCAAGAATACTCTTAGTAATAGAGTTTAATAATTGGCGTTGGCTACGTAATTGTCCATCTATTTTTTCACTTTCATTAACATAATGCATTCTTAATTCACGTTTCGATTTTATTTCTTCAGTAACATTATCTCGACGCATTGTTGCTTCATTTAATTCTACAATTACTTCATTATCGACATTACCAGATTTATAATTATCTAATTCAATAGATTGATTTGACAATGCTTCAAACTCTGCTTTAGATATTTCTAGCTTATTCTTTTTATTTTGAACATATTCTTCAAGTTTAGCATTAGCTATTCTCTTTTGGATAATATCATTGCTAAATACACGAAGATCTGATTCCATCACAGTTGCTTGTTTACGCAAATTAGCAATTTGAGTTTCAGTTTCAGTGATTTCTAATTCAATGGCTTCCAATTCTTTCTTATGATTTAGATTAGTTTGCGTATTCCTTACTGCTCCACCAGTCATTGATCCGCCAACATTTACGACATCACCAGTTAATGTTACAACTTTATAACGAGCAAATGTATTTTTAGAAACTTCATTAGCTGTCTCAAGATCAGTGGTAATTAAAACATTACCAAGTAAGTTTTGAATAGCTAATCGATATTTTTCATCACAAACTACTAAATCATCTGCCTTACCAATAAATCCTTTTGTATTAGTTGCTACTAGTAAATGTTCACTTCTAACATCACGAGCTTGAATTGATGTTAATGGTAAGAACGTAGCACGCCCAGCTTGATTATTCTTTAAAAACTTAATAGCTTCTCTCGCATCTTGCTCAGTTTTAGTAATAACATTTTGCAATGAAGCGCCAAAGGCAGTTGATAATGCAATTTGATGTACTTCTTCCACTTGAATTATATCTGCAATTACTCCAATAATTCCATGCAACGAATTCTTCGCTTCAAGAATAGACTTTACACCAACTATATAATTACTCTTTGATTCAATCTGCTCAGTTAAGAACTCTCTTCTTGATTTTAAGCGATTTAATTGAATTTGTCTTTGTTCAACTTGTTGTCTATTATCTGCAAGTTCAATATTTTTATGTTGTTGCTTCTCAACCAATTCATCAATTTCTTGATTACCTTTATTAAAACGTTCTATTCTGTCTTGATACTCTAGCATTAAGTCATCAAGAATTAATTTAGTATTTTCAATTTTTTGCATTATATCATCTTGATCAGTCATTTCAATAATGTGTTTGCGTTTTTGATCAATTTCTATTTTTCTAGCTTCTAGACTTGTAACATCATTAACGATTTCCAATAAATTTCCTTGTAATAAATTGATTTCATTATCTAAAGTGAACATTTTTGATTTTTGATCTTGAACATTAGATTCCATAATTAGAATATCATTTTGAAGTTTCAATTCATCAAAATTCAAATTTTCAATTTCTTGTTTTAAATCTTTCAAAATATCTTTTATATTAACTGCCTCATTCACGATTAAAGATATCTCAATATCCTTTAGTGAATCTTTTAATTCTATGTATTGTTCAGCTTTTTCTTTTTGCCTTCTCAAAGGATTAATTTGTCTTTCAAGTTCATATACAATATCTTCAACACGATCAAGGTTCTCTTTTGTTCTTTCAAGTTTGCGAATAGCTTCAATTTTTCTTTTCTTATACTTAGCTACTCCCGCAGCCTCTTCAAATATCCCTCTTCTATCTTCTGGTTTCGAATCTGCAAAACTAGAAATATTACCTTGAGATATAATCGACAAGGAATCTTTCCCTAACCCAGTATCCATTAATAAATCAACGATATCTTTTAACCGACATGATTGACTATTAATAAAATATTCACTTTCATTATTAGTACGATAAATGCGACGCATAATTTGAATTTCATTATAATCATTATCAATATAACGATCAGAGTTATCAAATACCAAAGTAACCTCAGCCATTTGCAACGCTTTTCTATCATCAGAACCAGAAAAAATAACATCACTCATTGATTGCCCTCTAAGTGATTTAACTGACTGTTCCCCTAGCACCCAACGTACTCCATCAGAGATATTACTCTTCCCGCAACCATTAGGCCCAACTATCCCAGTAATGCCTTCTTGAAAATCTATTACTGTTTTTTCAGCAAAAGACTTGAATCCAAACATTTCTATCTTTTTTAAGTACATAACTTCACCTCAATCTAACATGTCTATTATATCTCAAAATGACACTAAAATAAAGAATTATAAAAATAAAAATAGTTTCCAAGAAACTATTTTCTTTATTCAAATCTCAACCGCACCATTATTTAATTTATTAAATTCTATATCATAAGCAGATTCAAAGTCAAATAGTTTTCTAGGCATTGAATTAATTTGATTAGATATATCATCTAAATATTGTTGTTCTACTTGA
>JAVBUP010000068.1:0-22943 GCA_031555175.1 Coprobacillaceae bacterium | reverse complement strand
TCAAGTAGAACAACAATATTTAGATGATATATCTAATCAAATTAATTCAATGCCTAGAAAACTATTTGACTTTGAATCTGCTTATGATATAGAATTTAATAAATTAAATAATGGTGCGGTTGAGATTTGAATAAAGAAAATCCCTCTATTAGAGGGATTTATTTTTTTATTAAGTTATTAATATAGTCCTCATCTGGATCAATATAGATTGTTTTATTAGTAGAGAACGTTACAGCACCGGGCTTACCACTGCTAAGTCTTTTGATATTTCTGACTTGTGTGTAGTCAATTGGGACAGAACTGCTATTTCGAGCTTTTGAATAAAATGCTGCCAGCATAGCTGCTGATCTAATTGCTTCATCGCTAGGGTTATCACTTTTAATTATTACATGGCTACCAGGTACACCTTTAGCATGGAACCATAAATGATTATAAGATGCCACTTTAAATGTTAAGTAATCGTTTTGAAGATTATTCTTACCAACAAGGATTTCAAATCCATCATGAGATTCATAGACATCATAATTTGGCTTCCTATTTTGTTTTATCTTTTTAATCTCTTTTTTACGTATATAACCAGCTGTCTCTAATTCCTCTCTAATTTCAATTGCATCATGGTATGTAGCGTAGGAAAGTTGCGTTGCTAATAAATCAAAATACTCAATTTCTTTTTCAGTTAACAAAATCTGTTCCTTAATTATAGAGATACCATTTTTAGCTTTAGAATACTTTTGATAATACTTTTTAGCATTGTCTTTGCCACTTAAGCGTGGATCTAAGGCAATAACCATTTTTGTATTATCATAATAGTTATCAACAATTACTTCGTTCATACCCTTATCAATAGTATGTAAAACGGTATAAAGAAGTTCTCCTTTGACTTTATACTCTTCGCTATTTTCACTTTCAAATAAAGATACTTTAAGTTTTTCTAGTTTTAGTTTATTTTTCTTTAATTCCCCATCTACATAGGCAACTAGATTGGAAGTTTGTTGTTTAATGCGGTCAGTTTCATCTTTTATGCCATAGAATGCATCAAGTCCCTCAAAAATATCATATTGTTTGTAATTTGATGCTAAACTGGATAATGGCAATAAAGAAAACATTTCCTTTGGTTCTTTATATAAGAAAAGAGAATATGAGTCTTTAAGCATTTTAATTATGTCTTGCGGTTTAGTACCATTATCTTTCCTAATACTCATTTCCTGGGAAATCTGTGGCGATAAACCAAGATAATACTTATGCATATCATTAGAAATAATTACATCGTCAGCAAATATATTTTTCTTGTCGGATTGTAATGGTGGGTATTCATAGGTAATACCAGGATAAATAATTCTAACACTACTCACACTAGCACTTATACGCTTAAGTGAATCAAGAATTTTACCATTACTATCAGTAAGAATAAAATTTGAATGGCGACCCATGATTTCAATAAAACCGTGTAGTTCAATTTGATCACCAAAAGCATTACGTGTTGCGAATACTATTTTAAGAATTCTTTCATAAGATATTTGCGTGATTTCCTTAATATAGGCTCCTTCTAAGTGTTTTCGCAAAAACATCGTGAATGAGCTTGGCAAATCAGGGCGAGGATAGTCTAAATATGTCAAACCAATACGTGCATATGTTGGGTGGCAAGATACTAGAAGTTGTAAAGTTTCATGATTTGAACGAACTTGAAAAAGGATTTCGCTGTTTGAAATCTGATAAATTTTATTAATTTTACCTCCAACTACTCGCTCGTTTAGCAAAGTAGTAACTTTGTTTAAGACAATACCATCAAATGCCATAATAATCACCATTAAAAATTATAGCATAATTGTTAAAAATAGTCTTTAGTGCAACAAATTTTTAATTGACAATGACAGTCTATTTTTGTATATTTATACGTAAAGGGTGGTGGCATAATGAAAAAAGGGATACTAATTATTCTAAGTGGGCCAAGCGGTGTTGGAAAAGGGACGATACGTGAACAGTTGTTTAAAGATGAATCTTTAAATTTATGTTACTCAATTTCGATGACATCTAGATTGCCTAGACCGACTGAAAAAGATGGCACTGATTACTTTTTTGTAACAAGAGAGCAGTTCGAAAAGAATATCACTGAAAATCAATTTTTAGAATATGCAGAGTTTGTAGGGAATTATTATGGCACACCTAGAAGTTATGTAGAATTCTTATTGAATTCTGGAAAGAATGTTGTATTAGAAATAGAGGTGCAAGGAGCATTACAAGTAATGCGTTTATGCCCTGATGCCTTAACAATATTTATCGTTCCTCCAACAATGGAAGAACTAGAATGCAGAATTAGAGGAAGACGTACTGAAGATGAAGCAATTGTACAAGCTCGTTTAGGAAAAGCTCGTGCAGAGATTGAAACAAAATCTCAATATAAACATGTTGTAGTAAACGATACAGTAGAAAATGCAACTGCAAATATAGCACAGATTATTAAAGAAAACATTTAGAAGGACAACCCTTCTTTTTTTAATAATTCATGAATGAGCAATTAGGGGGTATGAATCATACAACAAGATTTTATCTAGCGAAACTAGTATACATAAGTGAGAACAGTATAGCAATTTATATAATATTGGACACTATGAGCAATAGCTCATTTTTGTTTTTATATGATAAACACTACATTTATGATAAAATATAGAAGGAGGTGAGCATAATGTATCTTGTAAAAGTCTTAATAGAACATCCGATTCAAAAACTAGATCAAACATTTGATTATTTAAGTGATAAAGAAATATTATCTGGGATTAGAGTAAAGATTTCATTTGCTCGCCAATACATTACTGGCTATGTAGAAGATTGTATCTATACCGATAAAACAAAGGAACAACTGGAGGCAGAATCAGGCTTTGCGTATAAGTATATAAGTGAAATTATTGATGAAGAACCATTATTAAATGAAGAGTTATCATTATTAGCTAATAAAATATCACAGCTAACATTTGCGCCCAAGATTGCTTGTTTACAAGTAATGTTACCAACACAATTAAAACCATCAAGTAGTGGTGGTGTAGGAATAAGGTATCAAAGATGTGTGCAATTAATTAATGAAAATGCTCCTGTCACATCAATCAAACAAAAGGAATGTGTGGCCTGGTTAAAGGATAAAAATGTTCCTATGCTACTAAATGAAATTCCTTATTCAATATCAATTATTAAAAAATTAGAAGAAAAAGGTGCAATTGAAATACTAAACCTTGAGGTATATCGCAATCCTTATGAAGCAAGTGGGGCAAGTAATGATTTAGAATTAACAGGGGATCAACAAAGTGTTTTAAATCAAATTAAAGAGCATCGAGATTCTTATAATATTGGATTGTTATTTGGAGTAACAGGATCTGGTAAAACGGAAATATATTTGCAAGCAACACGAGACATTGTGGCTAAGGGGAAAACAGTTATTATGTTAGTCCCTGAAATATCTTTAACACCAATGATGGTCAAAAGGTTTAAGGAAAGATTTGGTAATGATGTTGCTGTTTTACACTCAAAACTATCTAATGGTGAGCGCTATGATGAATATCGCCGTATTAGTCGTGGAGAAGTTCATATTGTAATCGGAGCACGTAGCGCTATATTTGCGCCATTAAAAAATATCGGCTTAATCATTATTGATGAAGAGCATGATGAAAGCTATAAACAACATGTGACGCCGATGTATCATACTAAGGATGTTGCGATATTAAGAGCTAAGTATCATAGTTGTCCGATTGTACTTGGTAGTGCTACACCAAGTATGGAAAGCTATGCACGTGCTACAAAAGGCTCATATTATTTAATGGAACTAAAAAGCAGAATAGGAGATCATGGGTTACCTACCGTTGAAGTTATTGACATGGGTGATGAAGTGAGAAATGGGAACTATTCAATATTTTCTAAATCTTTAAGAAGCAAAATTCAATTTACTGTCAATAACGGCGAGCAAGTTATTTTATTGTTGAATCGCCGTGGATATTCAAATTTTATAACATGTCGTGATTGTGGTGAGACAGTTAAATGCCCACATTGCGATGTATCACTAACTTATCATAAAGATGATAATGTTTTGAAATGTCATTATTGTGATTATACTCAACCAACAGTAACAGTCTGCCCAAAATGTGGCTCTAAAGCAATTAAGCCTATTGGATATGGAACACAAAAAGTTGAAGAAGAAATCTATAAACAATTTGATAATACTAAGGTAATCCGTATGGACATTGATACAATTAGTAAGAAAAATGGTCATCGTGAATTACTTGAGGCATTCGAAGCAAAAGAAGGAAATATATTGTTAGGAACACAAATGATCGCAAAAGGTTTAGATTTTGATAATGTAACTTTAGTTGGTGTTTTAAACGCTGATATTTCGCTTAATATCTCTGATTTTAGAGCGACTGAACGCACATTCCAATTATTGACTCAAGTAGCAGGAAGAAGCGGTAGAGGAGCTAAAAAGGGCAGTGTTGTTATTCAGACATATAATCCACAACACTACTCTATTCAGACTAGTAGGCAGCATAATTATCTGGACTTTTTTAGACAGGAAATGGAATATCGCAGACTTGGCTATTATCCACCATTTTGCAATATCGTATCTTTAATTATAACAAATAAAAAAGAGATGGAATTAGTCCAAGATGTCGCGAAAATTAAGGAATTCTTAAGTAGCAGTTTAAATCGAGAGTATGTTATTCTAGGGCCAACAAAGTCACTTGTGTATAAAGTTGAAGATACATATCGTATGCGTATCTTAATTAAGTATAAAAGCAATAGTCCGTTGATGGATGTGCTAAGAGAATTAAGTGAACATTATTCACGTCACTCTAAATCAAAGTTAGCGATTGATGTTAATCCATATCATCAAAACTAGAAAGGGCAAATAATGAGAAATGAAGCATTAAAAATATTGATCTCCTTTGAAAGAGACAAAAGTTATTTGAATATATCAATTAATCATGTTCTTGAAAATAGTGATTTAAATAGGAAAGATAAAGATTTGCTAACTAGAATAGTGTATGGTACGGCTCAAAATAAACTATATTTAGAATATCAGTTAGAGAAGCTCTTACAAGGTAAAAAAGTAAAAGTGTTTGAGAAGATGTTATTATTAATGTCACTATATCAATTTATTTATTTAGATAAAATACCAGACTATGCAATTATTAATGAGGCAGTAGAAATAGCTAAGCAAGAAAAAGGTAATCGTACAGCTAGTTTTATAAACGCTATATTGAGGTCATTTGAGAGAAGTGGTATACAACCTATTATAGCAAAAGATGAGTTTGAAGAATTGGCCATAAGGACATCTATGCCTTTATTCTTAATCAAAATGTGGAGTAAGCAATATTCTTTTGAGATAGCACAAAAGATATGCGAAGCTAGTTTAGAGACTCCAACTTTGGCTGCTCGCATAAATACTTTAAAAGCTAATTATGATGATGTTTTAAGGGCATCAGGAGGAAGACCAGGTTACGTTAGTAAAGATGCAATTCTATTTGAACATGGTAATATTGCTAACACTGATTTCTATAAAAATGGTTTGATTACCATCCAGGATGAATCTAGTCAGTTAGTAGCTAGGGTATTAGATCCAAAACAGGGTTCATATGTGTTAGATATGTGCAGTGCTCCCGGGTCGAAATCGTGTCATGTTGCAATGCTGCTAGAGAACACTGGCAGAATTGATGCCTATGATATTCATGAGCATAAAATTCAACTGATTAATGACAATGCAAGTCGCTTAGGAGTAACTAATTTAGTAGCTAGGGCGTATGATTCCACTAAGTTATTGGATATATATAAAGAGGAAACGTTTGATCACATTCTACTTGATGCACCATGCTCAGGCTATGGGGTATTAGCTAGAAAACCAGAAATAAAATATCACGATTCAACAGTAATGGATGAAGTCATGATACTACAAAGAGAGTTATTAGAAGTAGCGAGTAAATTGTTGAAAAATAATGGTACAATGGTCTATAGTACTTGTACAATAAATAAAAAAGAAAATGATTTTATGATAAATCAATTCTTAGAAAGACATAAAAACTATACTAAGTTAGAAGAAAAACAAGTATTTCCCTATGAATATCATAGCGATGGATTTTATATTTGTAAGTTGTCTAAAAACATAGTAAAATAATATAAGGTGATAAAATGAAATTAATATATGATTATACATTAGAAGATTTAATCAAATATTGTGAAAGCATTGGGAAAAAGAAGTTTAATGCAACACAAATATATGAATGGCTATATGTAAAAAAAGTTCAATCTTTTGAAGATATGAGTAATTTATCAAAAGATTTGAGAGAGAAATTAACTGAAGAGTTTATTATAAATCCATTAAAGGTTGCAGAGCGACAAATGGCAAAAGATGGAACTCTTAAGTATTTATTTGAATTAACAGATGGGCAAAAAATAGAAACTGTATTAATGCGCTATGACTATGGTAACTCTGTTTGCGTAACGAGCCAAGTTGGGTGCAATATGGGATGTAAATTCTGTGCCTCTGGATTACTTAAGAAGCAACGTGATTTGACACCTGGAGAAATGGTTGCTCAAGTTATGTATATTGATCGCGAAATGGAAGAAAGAAATCAAAGAGTTAGTCATATTGTTGTCATGGGGACCGGTGAACCATTTGACAATTACGATAACGTTTTAAACTTTGTTCGTATCGTAAACTATCCGAAAGGATTGGCAATTGGAGCAAGACACATTACTATATCAACGTGTGGAATTGTACCGATGATCGAAAAGTATTCTCAAGAGGGATTGCAAACGAATTTAGCAATTTCATTGCATGCTTCTAATAATGAAGTTAGAGATGAATTAATGCCAATTAATAAAGCATATCCAATGGAGATGTTAAGAACAGCAATAAAGAATTACATAGAAGTAACAAATCGTCGTGTAACTTTCGAATATATTCTTCTAGAAGGAGTAAATGATTCATTAGTACAAGCTAGACAATTGGCACATTATATGCGCGGATTAAATGCGTACGTTAACTTAATACCATATAATCCAGTAAATGAAAATGATTTCAATAAAACGAATAAAGATCAAGTAAATGCATTCTTTGAAGAATTGAAAAAGTTACGTATAAATGTAACTGTAAGAAAGGAACACGGCAGTGATATTGATGCTGCGTGTGGTCAATTAAGAGCTAAGAATTTGGGGTGATAGCATGAAGTATTTTGATAAGACAGATTTGGGGAAAATAAGGCGAACTAATCAAGATCGTACGGCAACGCATGAAAACCTTGGTAATCAGTTTTTGGCTGTATTATGCGATGGAATGGGAGGGCACCAATCTGGTGAACTTGCTGCAAGAATTGTATGTGATTATATGATACAATGCTTTGATGCGATGAGAGTATTAGATACACATGAAGAAGCTCAACAATGGTTGCTTAACTCAACCAAAGAAGCTAATGATATGTTATATCGCTTGGGTTCTACTAATTCGATGCATCATGGCATGGGCACAACAATGGTATCAGTTCTAATAGAGCCACAGTATATTTCTGTGGTCTCAGTTGGAGATAGTCGTGCATATAGCTACTGTGATGACACGTTAACCCAAATTACTGAAGACCATTCATTAGTAAATATGCTAGTAAAGACTGGTTCGATAACAAGAGAAGAGGCTGAACATCACCCGAAGAAGAATGTTCTTATGCAAGCAATTGGTGTGAAACCAGAATTAGATATATTAATTATAAATGTAGAATATAAGCCACAACAAATGTTAATATGTAGTGATGGACTATATAATACGATTTCAGAGCAAGAGATTAAAGAAGTTCTTAGAGAGTCAATTACCGTTCGCGAGAAAGTTTATAAACTTATTCAAAAAGCTAATGATAATGGCGGTAATGACAATATTGGTATTATCCTTGTGGAGATAGAAAAGAGGGATATGTATGAATAATTATAATTTATTAGCTGGACGTTATGAGATTATTAAGTTAATTGGCGAAGGCGGAATGGCTGATGTATATTTAGCTAAAGATACTATTTTAGAACGTGAAGTAGCGATAAAAATTCTTCGTGGATATCTAGCTGAGGATCCTGTCTATGTACAAAGGTTTAAACGCGAGGCTAGTGCTGCAGCTACTCTTTCACATCCAAATATCGTTGAAATATATGATGTCGGTGAAGAAGATGGTAAATACTATATCGTAATGGAATATGTTCCAGGGATTACTTTAAAAGAGTTAATTCATAAACGTGGAGCAATTCATACTAATGAAGCAGTTGATATCATGAAGCAATTAGTTGCTGCTACAAAGGTAGCCCATCAATTTGGAATAATTCATCGCGATATTAAACCAGCTAATGTAATTGTAACAAACATTGGTACGGTAAAAGTGGCTGACTTTGGAATTGCTACAATACAATCAGTTTCACAGATCACACAAACGGATTCAATATTGGGATCTCTTCATTATCTTGCGCCTGAATTAGCGCGTGGTGAAAAAGCAACTGTTCAAAGTGATATCTATGCTTTAGGTATAGTGTTATTTGAGATGTTGCGTGGGGATGTACCGTTTAACGGTGAATCAGCAGTTAATATTGCTTTAAAGCATATGCGTGAGGAAATACCAGCGATTAAGGATTTTAATCCTACTATTCCTCAATCATTAGAAAATATCATTACAAGATCAACGGTAAAAAATTTGAATTACCGCTATGAATCATGTGAAGAAATGTTGAATGACTTAAATAATTGTTTAAATGATAATATGAAGGGTGTTGAAAAATTAGTCTTGGATGAAAGTCCAGAAGATGAGCCTACAATGGTGTTCAGCGCTGGAACTTCGATTGATAAAGAATTTAATTGGGGTGATGATGATATGACTAAAAGAAAAGGTAATAAAGCGAAGAAAATAAATAAAAAACAAAAGCCAAAGCTTAATGCTTTATCAGTTTTATTATATTCAATTACTGGAATTGGTTCTGTGGCTGTTATTTTATTAATGTTATTCTTGACTGTTGGTTCAAATTGGTTTAAGCCAAAACCTATAACTATTCCTGATTTAACAGGAATGACAAGAGAAGAGGCTATAGAAAAACTTGAAGAAGTAGGACTAACATTGGATGACAGTTATGTAAATAAAGTAGTCTCTGCCGATATAGATGAAGATTTAATCGTATATTCTTCACCAGCAAAAGGTAAAGAAGTTGTTAAAGGAACATCTGTAAAGATCACTGTTTCAAAGGGACCATATATCATCATAGATGATTATATTGGGATGGAATATACTAAGGTTGAGAAAGAATTATCAAACATGGGGATTAATGTTATAAAAGTTGAAGTTCCTCATGGAGAAATAGAAAAAGGGATCATTATCGATCAAAATTTAAATAAAGGATTTGAGTTTGATCCAAGTGCTCAAAATAAGCAAATAAAATTAACTGTATCATCAGGATTTGAAGTTACTGTACCAGGAGTAGTTGGATGGAGTATCACTGATGCAAAAACCACATTAGAGGCACTAGGTATAGTTGTTAATCTTGAAAAGATAGATTGGCCATCGGATCCTGCCGGTATAACAGCAGATCGCGTTGTAACACAATCTATTGAAAAAGATACAATAATAAAGGATGCAAGTAGAGCAATCGATTTAACGTATTATGCTCTAGAAGATAGACCATAATGCTTCATGACGGAAGAATAATAAAAGCCATTTCTGGCTTTTATTACGTTAAGGATGCTTCAGATGGTACAATAAGTGACTGCAGAGCGCGTGGGAAGTTTAGAAATCAAGACATTACTCCTTTAGTTGGAGACTTCATATCATATAACAAAGAAGATAAATATGTGATGGAAATAAAAGAGCGAAAGAATGAACTAGTAAGGCCGCCGATATGTAATATCGATCAAGCATTATTGGTATTTTCTGCCAAAGAACCGGATTTCTCTACAATATTATTAGATAAGTTTTTATTAATTATTGAAAACAAAAACATAGAGCCTATCATATGTGTTTCAAAAATTGATTTGGTAGCTAATGATGATCGTGTTTATACGACAATTGAGAAATATCGCAGTTATGGGTATAAGATATTTACAATTAGTTCCAAGAGCAAAGATGGTATTGAAAAGATAAAGACAATCTTTAAAGATAAAGTAACTGTTGTAACAGGACAAAGTGGTGTTGGTAAATCAAGTTTATTAAATGCGTTAGATATTCACCTAAATATCGAAACTAATGAAATATCCAAGGCTCTAGGGCGTGGAAAACATACAACTAGACATGTAGAACTTTTGGAGATGTATGATGGTTATGTTGCGGATACTCCTGGGTTCTCCTCGCTAGAGTTGACAATGACGGCATTAGAGGCAAGTGTTGCCTATCATGACTTTAAAGAGTATGCGAAAGAATGTCGTTTTAGAGGCTGCTTGCATGATAAGGAACCAGGATGTAAAGTAAAAGAGATGGTTGAAGGTGGTCATATAGCTAAAGATAGATATGATCATTACCTTCAAAATCTAGAAGAAATAAGAAATAAAAAGGAGCGATACTAATGATCATTTCACCTTCATTATTAGCAGCAAACTTTGCTTGCTTAGATATAGAAATTAAGAGAATTGAAGACACTAAAGCAACATGGTTGCATTATGATGTAATGGATGGACACTTTGTGCCAAATATTTCATTTGGATATTCGATTCTAAAGGATATCAGGAAAATTACACCATTATTCTTAGATGTACATTTAATGATTAGTGATCCGCGTAAATATGTTGATGAGTTCATTAATGCTGGGGCTGATTTAATAGTGTTCCATTATGAAGCAATGAATAATCTATTTGAATGTGAAGAACTTGTGAATTATATTCATGAGAAAAATATCAAAGCTGGTATTAGTATTAAACCGCAAACTGATGTTGAAGCGATTGAACCATTACTTGCGAAATTAGATTTAGTATTAGTAATGTCAGTTGAACCAGGATTCGGGGGTCAGAAATTTGATCCATCAGCTGTTAATAAGATTACTTATTTAAGAAATAGGATTGATGCCTTAGAATTAAATTGTTTGATTGAAGTTGATGGTGGTATTAATGCTGAAACTGGAAAATTATGTAAAGATGCAGGAGTAGATGTGTTAGTAGCGGGAAGTTATATTTTTGGTAATGAAGATGCTATTATTGCTGTAAATTCATTATTATGAAAATAGGAATATATGCTGCTGGTAAAAAAAGTAAAATAATAGATAGTAACATTGAGTTCATCGCTGTTGATGGAGGGCTTAAGACATTACTATCACTAGGAATAACTCCAATAGTAACTATTGGCGATTTTGATTCACTTACTGATAAAGAACTATTAAATGATGTTTCTACTATTAAGCTGCCAACGATGAAAGATTTAACTGATACGCAAGAGGCGATTGAATATGCAATTGCGAAAGGCTATAAAGAAATTGATATTTATGGAGTAACTGGGAATAGATTAGATCATTTTGTTGCATGTTTGAGAATGATATTAAAATATAAAGAAGTTAAAATAACTATATATGATAATGATAATAAAATTTACTTATTAAAAAGAGGAAATCATCGCCTTTATAAACAAGGCTATAAGTATATTTCCTTCTATACACCTTCTGAAACAATTTTAACCACGACAGGAACAATCTATGATTTAGATAATTATTTACTAGAGTATGATGATACTTTGTGTACATCAAATGAGATGAAAGATGAAGCGTGTAATGTAGAATGTAATAACTATTTATATGTGATACAAAGTAATTAGGATGCAATTTGCATCTTTTTTTATAGTTTATAGTTTGTTTATAAGTTTGCAATAGATTCGAAATATAGATAAGTTATATTATACATGTAAAAGGAATCTATACCCTCCCGAGAAGCCTTTTATAATAATTTATGAGTAAGTCAAAAGGAGTGAGTGATGAATAAGGAGCAAGAAAGTTCATTAGTAATGTATGCTGATGATATTATTAATATCTTTAGAAGTAATCTACTAGAAGCTAAGCAATTAATGTCATATTACGATTGTGCTATGTTGGAAATAGAAACTAAGCTAAAAGTTTTAAATACTCAATTCCAACTACAGAAGAATTATAATCCAATAGAGACAATTAAGACCAGACTCAAAACCCCTGAAAGTATATTTGAGAAAATGCATCGTCGTAATTACGAACTGTGTTTAGAAACACTAGAAAAAGAGATGAACGATATTGCTGGAGTTAGAGTAATTTGTCCCTTCATCGAAGATATTTACACTATTTCTGAGTGTTTATTAGCACAAGATGATATTGTACTTATAAAGAAAAAGGATTATATACTAAATCCAAAAGAAAATGGCTATCGTGGTTTACATTTAATTGTGGAAGTCCCTATCTTCTTGCAAAACGAGAAGAAATTAATGAAAGTTGAAATACAGTTAAGGACAATTGCTATGGATTTTTGGGCAAGCTTAGAGCATCGCTTACGTTATAAAAAGGATATATACATCAGCGAAGATAAGATATTAGCACAAGAGTTGAAAGAATGTGCTGAAGCCAGTAATATGCTTGATGTCCGTATGGGTAACATCAAACATATGATTAGTAATAATGAAAACTAAAAGCAGTGTATATGGTAAAAAGATAGATATGGCAATCTATCTTTTTAAATGTTTATAAAAAGTTTATAATTTATATAATAGATATTAATAGGAATATGGCAAACTATAGTTAATTATAGAAATATCATTACAAGCATGAATGTTTATACTATAATAGACTTAATGAGGTGACGAAATGAAAATTAGAACTAGATTGATGATGTATAATGTAATGATAATCTTTATTTCGTTATTTGTTATGACTATTATGATTGGATCAATTATTAATATCTTTAGAGCATCGTATTATGATATTGATAATTTAGTGATTGATCATAATGTAAGATATATTGAAGAAATCGTTAATAATGTAGAGACTGCAACTGAATTGACAGATGTAGAATCTTTGGAAGTATTACATAATTATGGCTATGAGCTATTTGTTTATAAAAGCAATACATTAGTATATGGTAATCCTAATAATGTTACAAGTGGAGTCTTAACCATTGTCTCTAATTATGAAATTGATGAAAATACTAAAACTGTCTTTGTTGATAATGCCACAATGGTTACCAAGATGGTTGATAACAAATTAGTTATTGCTGTAAAAGATAATCTTGGTACAAAGTATCTTGGTACTGCCCAAACCAATTTTCAAATCTTTTTCTCCAGATTTATTATGCTCAGTATATTTTTAATGATTGTTGTATTAGGAAGCGCTAGTATACTATCAAGAAAAATAATTGTACGTTTAATGAAGCCTGTAGAGTTATTAACTCATGGAGCACAAAGAATTCAAAATGGCAATCTTGAAGAGTCTATAGTATATGAAGATAATGATGAGTTTGAAATAGTTATTGCCAACTTTAATGAAATGCAACGACATTTAAAAGAAGAAAGAGAGAAGAATAGAGCCTTTGAAAAAGCAAAATCAGAAATGATTCATGGCTTGTCTCATGATATAAGGACACCACTAACATCTGTAAAAGGATATATCAAGGGAATACAAGATGGTGTTGCTAATACACTTGAAAAGCAAAATCAATATTTATCTATTGCCTATCGCAAAACAATTGATATAGAAATATTGCTTAATCATCTATTTGACGCATTTAATATTGAGGCAATAGAACTTACGCGAAATATTACAAATATGAGTAAATTCTTTGATGTTTATAAGGAATCTCATAAGGATGAGTTCATGGATCGTGGTATTAATTTTGATGTACATTGTCCTCGTGTCCCAATCTTTGCAAACATTGATAGAGAACAAATGGTCAGAGTCTTTAATAATTTTGTCGGTAACTCTATAAAATACGCTAAAGTTGATGAATTAATCTTGAGCGTTCATGTTTGGCAAGAACAAAATCTAGTGCATATCACATTTAAGGATAATGGTATTGGTGTCAATAGTGAAAACATATCTCATCTTTTCGATGAGTTCTGGAGAGCGGATGGATCAAGAACATCAATAAAAGAAGGCAGTGGCCTAGGTCTATATATTATTAAAAGTATAGTAGAATCACATGGTGGTACTATTGAAGCGAGAAATGAAAATGGCCTATTGTTTGAAATAATAATACCAGGAGGAGAAGAACATGAGTAGAATACTTGTTGTAGAAGATGATAATGACATTGCTTTCTTAGAGAAAGATTATTTAGAAATGAATAACTATGAAGTTATGGTTGTATCTAATGGTCTAGAGGCAATTTCAACTTTAGAAAAAACTAAGTTTGATCTTGTAGTTTTAGATTTAATGTTACCTGGCATGGGGGGCTTAGATGTGTGCAAACGCATAAGAGAGATTAATGATATCCCAGTAATAATGGTTACGGCTAAGGGAGAAGTATATGATAAGGTACGTGGTTTAGGCTTAGGAGCTAATGATTATATTACTAAACCATTTGACCCAACAGAATTAGTAGCTCGTGTAAAGGCGCAATTAGCTAACTATAATCGTTTAAAAGGTAATGTAAATGAAATAATTATTGATCATATAAAGATTATTCCAAGCAATTATCAAGTGTTTAAAGATGATATTGAAATAAAATTACCTAGTAAAGAGTTTGAATTATTAAACTATATGGCTAACAACCCGAATATTGTTTTTACGAAAGAGCAATTGTTTGAAAGAGTATGGGGCTTAGATTCACTTGGTGACGATGCTACTGTAACTGTGCATATTAATCGTATTAGAGATAAAATAGAAAAAGATCCATCAAATCCAAGAATTATTGAAACAGTATGGGGTGTGGGGTATAGAGTAAAGAAATAATATAGAGATATATTATTTTTTGTTTATAAATTGTTTATAGACATTAATAGTAAGTTTATGTTCTATCAATAAAAATAATATCTTACTTCTATATACTAATAGTAGATAACTAAACTAGTTTAGTATTAAACCTATAAGACAATTAGATTTATAGGATAAGGCTTAACACTAAAATTAAGAGAATAGAAAGAAGGAATCATATGTTTAAATTACTCAAGCGATTAGATAAGAAGGATTGGCTATATGTTGGGATAAGTTTTGTTTTTGTCTTAACACAAGTGTGGCTTGATTTAAAGCTGCCAGATTATATGTCTGAAATAACGACACTACTACAAACTCCTGGGAGTGTAGTATCAGACTTATATGAACCAGGAGCAATGATGTTAGCATGTGCTTTTGGGACATTAATTTCTGCGTTTATTGTTGGTTATTTCGCATCGCGAGTAGCAGCATCTTTTGGAAAGAATGTTAGAAGAGAAGTGTTTAGAAAAGTTAATGATTTTGGTGTTGAAGAAATGAATGAATTTTCGACAGCAAGTTTAATCACAAGAACTACAAATGATATCACGCAAACACAAATGCTTGTTACGATGGGTATTCAATTACTGGCTAAAGCACCCGTAATGGCAGTGTGGGCCATATTAAAAATAACTAACAAGAGTTGGCAATGGAGTGCTGCTACTGCAGTTGCAATAGTAGTTTTGTTAGCATTGATTACTGTTTTAATGATTGTTGTGTTCCCAAAATTTAAAATTATTCAAAAGTTAACTGATAATTTAAATCGTATTGTTAGAGAAAATTTACAAGGGATTAGAGTAGTTCGGGCTTATAATGCTGAAGAATATCAACAGGATAAATTCCATGAGGCAAATAGCAAATTAGTCAAAACTAATTTGTTCCAACAAAGAGTAATGGGCTTAATGTCACCAGTAATGTCGTTTGTTATGTCTGGGTTAACTTTAGCTATATACTTTATTGGCGCATATCTAATTGATGGTGCTATGGTTGCTGAAAGAGTGGGCTTATTAAGTGATATGTTAGTGTTTTCGTCATATGCAATGCAAGTGATAATGGCATTTATGATGATGGCAATGATGTTTATAATTTGGCCAAGAGCTAGTGTTTCAGCGAATCGTATTATTGAAGTACTAGAGAAACATGAATCAATCAAAACAGGAAATGTAGTAGATAAGGAAATAAGAGAATCTGGCAATATTCGCTTTAACCATGTTTCATTTAAATATCCAAACTCAGAAGAATATGTTTTACGTGATATTTCGTTTACTGCTAAGACTGGAGAGACAATAGCTTTCATTGGGTCAACAGGATCAGGAAAATCAACTCTTGTGCATTTAGTACCAAGATTATATGATGCAACAGAGGGTGAAATAGAAATAGATGGAGTGAATGTTAAGGATTATGATTTAAATTATTTGCATAATAAAATTGGTTTTGTAACACAAAAAGCGTTTTTGTTTAGTGGAACAATTGCTTCAAATATAGACTATGGTGAAAGCAGAAATGAGATAGATTTAGATAAAATTAAAGAAGCGGTAGGAGTGGCCCAGGGTAAGGAATTTATTGAAAACTTACCAGAGCAGTACGAATCTCATGTAGCTCAAGGGGGTACTAATCTCTCAGGTGGCCAAAAGCAACGTGTTTCTATTGCTAGAGCAGTAGCCAAAGATCCAGATATATATATATTTGATGACTCATTTTCAGCGCTAGATTACAAAACAGATTTCTCGGTTAGAAAGGCACTTCATGAATACACAAGTGATGCTACTACATTGATAGTTGCACAACGTATTGGAACGATTAAAGATGCAGATAAAATTATTGTGTTAGATAATGGCCGTATGGTTGGGATTGGTAAGCATGATGAGTTAATGGCAGATTGTGCTATATACCAAGAAATTGCACTATCACAATTGAGTAAGGAGGAGTTATAAAATGGCAGAGAAAGACAATACACAAAACCGTTCAATGAATAGAGGACCTATGGGTAACCAAGGTAGAGGCACTGGTGAAAAAGCGAACAACTTTGGGCAATCAATTTCAAAACTATTTAAGTATTTAAAACCTTACTACAATTTGATATTAATAGCGGTGGTATTTGCAGCTACTGGATCCATATTTACAATTATAGGTCCTGATCATATCAGTGAACTAACGAGTGAAATTATTAATGGCATAATGACTGGTATTAATTTTGCCAATATAAAATCAATTGGATTATTCTTATTAACTATTTACAGTTTAAGTGCGGTGTTTAGTTATGCCCAAAGTTATATCATGGCGACAGTAACGAATAAGTTCTCATTACGTCTTCGCAATGAAATCTCTGAGAAGATTAATCGTTTGCCGTTAAAATATTTCGATACAAGCAACATTGGTGATACTTTATCGAGAGTAACAAATGATGTTGATACAATGGGGCAGGCTATGAATAATAGTATTGCTTCCTTAGTAAGTGCTGTAACATTATTCTTTGGATTACTATTTATGATGTTTAAGACAAATTGGATTATGGCAACTACTGCCATTCTAGCAACAATCTTTGGATTTGGGTTTATGATAGTTATAATGAGTAAATCACAAAAATACTTTGATCAACAACAGAAGCAATTAGGCTATCTAAATGGTCATATTGAAGAGATTTATTCCGGTCATACAGTTGTAAAACTATATAATGGAGCAGATGAAGCTAATGACAAATTCGATGAAATAAATAACAATTTATATCATAGCGCCCGTATGAGCCAATTCATGTCTGGATTAATGATGCCAATAATGAGTTTTATTGGAAACTTTGGTTATGTAGCAGTCTGCTTAGTTGGTTCATACTTAGTTATGGAAGGAATCATTGAAATAGGAACAATTGTGGCGTTTATGTTATATGTTAGGTTATTTACATCTCCATTAACTACATTTGCGCAATCAATTACTCAACTACAATCTGCGGCTGCAGCAAGTGAAAGAGTATTTGAATTCTTAGAAGAAGAGGAATTAGCTGATCAAAGTTTATGTGTTGAATCTTTAAATCCGCAAAAGGTATCGGGAGATATTGACTTTGAACATGTTGTCTTTGGATACGAAGAAAATAAGACGATTATCAAAGATTTTAATGCAGTTGTCAAAGCTGGTCAAAAAGTTGCTATTGTTGGTCCTACTGGAGCTGGTAAAACAACTATGGTTAACTTATTAATGAAATTCTACGAGACAAATTCAGGAGATATCAAAATTGATGGAGTTTCAACTAAGAGTTTAACTAGAGAAAATATTCATGACATGTTTATAATGGTATTACAAGATACATGGTTATTTGAAGGAACAATAAAAGAAAATATTGTTTATAATAAAAAAGGAATCACTGATCAACAAGTTGTTGAGGTATGCAAGGTAGTAGGAATTGATCATTTTATTAGAACATTACCACAAGGATACGACACTGTATTAACAGACACTGAAAGTATCTCTGCTGGGCAAAAACAGTTGATGACAATTGCCCGTGCTATGATTTCAGATGCACCATTCTTAATTCTTGATGAAGCAACAAGCAGTGTCGATACAAGAACAGAACGTTTAGTTCAGGCAGCAATGGATAAACTGACTGAAGAAAAGACTTCATTTATTATCGCTCACCGTTTATCAACTATCAAGAATGCAGATTTGATTTTAGTTATGAAGGATGGAAATATTATTGAAAATGGTGACCATGAGGGATTACTTAAGAAAAATGGTTTCTATGCTGAACTATATAATTCACAATTCCAAACAGTATAAACATTAGCCAGTCAAATTTAATTGACTGGTTTTTATGACTGTGATAGAGTTTGATTATATCTTTATAGGGGGAATGACTATGGAATTATGGGATGTTTACGATAGGAATAGAAATAAAACCGGTGAAGTAATAGAAAGAGGCAAAGACATTATAAATGGAGAATTGCACTTAGTCGTTCATGTATGCATATTTAATTCTAATGGGGAAATGTTAATTCAGCATCGTCAATCATTTAAAGATGGATGGCCGAATTTATGGGATCTATCAGTTGGGGGTAGTGCCACACAAGGAGATACAAGCCAAACTGCAGCTGAAAGAGAAGTGTTAGAAGAAATTGGTTATAAGTTGGATTTATCTAACACACGCCCCTATCTGACAATTAACTTCAACCATGGCTTTGATGATGTGTATTTTGTAGAAGAAGATATTGATATTAGTACTTTAAAGTTACAGTATGAAGAGGTTCAAGCTGTTAAATGGGTGTCAAAGGAAGAAGTTTTATCTATGATAGATAATGGATTATTTATCCCATATCATAAAAGCCTAATTGAATTATTTTTTGATATGAAATACAGATATGGCATGATTATAGAGTAACTAAAGTATTGATAGTTTAATAAACTATCTTTTTCAATATATTATATAGTTTGTTTAGACTCGTTTATATTTTGTTTATAATTTTGCAATAGTTCTGCCATGTTTCTTATATATACTATACTTATCAAAGAAAGGAGGCTAGTTAAAAAAGATAATCAACATAATAATGATTATCCGTTCATAAGTTCCCAAAAATAAATCTATTTGCTTAGATACTCCCCCCCCCTGAATCAAAGCAATAGAGAGTAAGCCGAACAGCTCCCCGCTGCTCGGCTTTGTTTATATGTTTCATTAAAATAATCAAGTTTTAGAAAATCATTGCTTATATCTTTTGTCGTTTACTAGTTAGGAGGTATGTGGTAGAATATAAAAAAATATATGGGGGAGTAATATTATGAAAATAGTTGTAGATTTGGCAAATCATGTAATTGAAACAGAACGTTTAATACTGCGCCCATGGTCATTAAGTGATCTTGACGATTTTTATGAATATGCTAGAATGCCTGAGGTTGGTCCAATGGCTGGGTGGAATCCCCATACTTCTAAAGATGGTTCTCAAAAAATTCTAGAAATGTTTATTAATAATAAAAATGATCTTGCTATAGTATTAAAGGAGAATAATAAAGCAATCGGTTCATTAGGAGTTCATCAATCATGGGCAGATGAACAAGAGGAATTTAAAGAATTAAAAGTTATGGAACTTGGTTATGCAATGTCAAAGGATTACTGGGGAAGAGGGATAATGCCGGAAGCAGTCAAAGCAGTAATTGAGCTGTGTTTTGATAAGTTTGAATTAGATATGCTTACAATTGGACATTTTGATTTCAATAATCAATCAAGACGTGTTATTGAGAAATGCGGATTTAAATATTATAAGGACGGGACATATTATTCTAACCAACTTGATAAACAACTCGAAGATAAGAAATATATCTTACTCAGAGAAGATTATGAATTAAATAGAATTAGTCTTTTAAAAAATGAAAAGAGATAAAGTGCTTTGGATATATATCTAAATATAATCAAAGTTTATTGCACAAAAAAACATTCCAATTGGAATGTTTTTATATTTTTATCTTGCAGTTTTTCTTAAAGTTTTTAAAGCTCTAGCAGAAATTTTTACTTTAGTTGGTTTACCATCAACTAATAAAGTTACGTTTTGTAAATTTACGTTCCATTTTCTTCTTGAAGCGTTTAAGGCATGTGAACGAGTGTTTCCTGACATTGCACCTTTACCTGTTAAATCACATTTTCTTGACATACGATTACCCCCTTTTTTCTAGTGGCTTTTTTAACTTGCTAAATAATATTACCATTTCTCAAATGAAAAAGCAAGCAAGAATTAAAAAAATATCGACGCTGACACAACAATTTCATAAAAATGGACTTATTTTCAAAAATTATGAGTAAAATACATATGTAAGCAATTACTTATTTGATTAAGTGACATTATTCATGTATAATATATTGGCAATATTAAACTCTTTAAAGGAGGATGTTTATGGCAATCGAAAGAAACACAAATTTAGGAAATATTAATATTTCAATGGAAGTTATCTCATCAATCGCTGGTGGAGCGGCTACTGAGTGCTATGGAGTAGTAGGTATGGCAAGTCAAAAAGTATTGAAAGATGGATTCTTTGAATTATTAAAGATGGAAAACTTTTCAAAAGGAATCGTAGCAAGAGAAGAAGATGGGGATCTAGAAATCGACATGTATATTATTGTTGGTTACGGATTAAAAATATCAGAAGTAGTATTAGAAGTTCAAAAGAAAGTGAAATATATCTTAGAACAAACATTGGATGTACATGTTACAAAAGTAAATGTATACGTACAAGGAATTCGTGTAATCGGATAGTAGGGGGAGAATATGAAAGTAATCACTGGTCAAGTATTTAAGACAATGGTTATTTCTGGTGCAAATACATTACACAATTATTTTCCAGAAATAGATGCATTAAATGTCTTTCCTGTTCCAGATGGAGATACAGGAACGAACATGTCTTTAACTTTCTCAACGGGAGCTAAAGAAATTGGGAACATGACAACTGAAAATATTTTTGAGATTTCAAAAGTATTATCTAAAGGATTATTGATGGGAGCTAGAGGGAACTCTGGAGTTATCCTTTCACAAATCTTTAGAGGTATTTCTCAAGGATTAGATGGTAAAGAACAAGCGGATGCGGTTGAATTTGCAGATGCATTAGTAAAAGGGGCAGAAGTAGCATATAAAGCGGTAATGCGTCCGGTTGAAGGGACGATTTTAACTGTAATTCGTGAAGCTGCTGCTAAAGCAAAAGAATATGCAAAACCAGAAATGGATATCGAGGACTTATTCTCACATTTTGCTAAGGAAGCAGAGATTTCATTAGATAACACACCAAATCTGTTACCTGTATTAAAAGAGGTAGGTGTAGTGGATTCTGGTGGAGCTGGTCTCTGCATGATTATTTCTGGCTTCGTGGCCGGTTTAGCTGGGGAAACTGTTGATCGTGTTGAAAGCACTGGAACAGTTGAAATGGCAGCAAGCAGTATGGATGCTGGAGAAATTGGGTTTGGATATTGTACGGAGTTTATCATTCGTTTAGATCCAAAGAAACAAAAGAAATTTAAAGAAGATAACTTAAAAAATGAATTAGCTCGTATGGGAGATTCTATTGTTGTGGTTCAAGATGATGATATTGTTAAAGTTCATGTTCATACACTTAAACCTGGAGAGGCTTTAAATCTTGGGCAACGTTTTGGAGAATTCGTTAAATTAAAGATTGAAAATATGCAAGAACAACACACTAACTTACAAGAAGGTCAAATGGTAACTTCAAGTACTTTAGAAGCAGCTATGTCAACAACTAAGGAACATAGTAAATATGGGGTAATCTCTGTTGCTGCTGGAGATGGGGTAGCGCAAATGTTTAAAGATTTACGTGCTGATATCGTAGTATCTGGTGGACAAACAATGAATCCATCTACAGAAGATATTGTTCAAGCGTGTAGAGATGCTAATGCTGATCACGTAATTATTTTACCTAATAATGGAAATATTGTTATGACAGCTCAACAAGCGGCTATTATTTTAGAAGGAGAAATTGATGTTACAGTTATTCCTTCAAAAACAATTCCACAAGGATTAACTGCTTTGATTAACTTTAATCCTGATACTGATAAAGAAGCAAATGTTTCTAATATGGAAGATGGAGTTAAATCTGTTAAGACTGGGCAAATTACATTTGCAATTAAAGATACAAATATTGATGGAGTAGAAATAAAAGCAAATGACTATATTTGCTTAGTTGAAAAAGAAATTGTGGCTTGTATCCCAAACAAAGTTGAAGCGACTATTAGAGCTTTAACTGACTTAATTGATGAGGATTCAGAAATTGTAACATTGATTGCAGGTGAAGATGTAACTGATGAAGAGTTAAACGCTGTAGAAGCATATTTTGAAGATAACTTCGATTGTGAAATGGAAGTTACTAAAGGTATGCAACCAGTGTATTCATTTATTATCGGTGTAGAATAAATGGCTTAGGAATTATTCCTAAGCCTCAGACTGTTGACAAAGTATTGAGGTACTTTGTCTTTTTTTATACAGTGATAAAAGGATATTTGATATAATATAGATAGGTGATAACTATGATTTCTAAACATTCTAATGCGAATAAAAAAACGATGCAGATGGTTGAT
>JAVBUP010000022.1:0-20892 GCA_031555175.1 Coprobacillaceae bacterium | reverse complement strand
GTTGATTTAGCAGTAAACTGTCCGGATTGCCTAATCTTAGGATCAAGGCCAGCATACGCTAAGATTTTGTCAGGAGAGTCAAAACGTGATATATTATTGATAGCAGAAAGAATGTAAGCAATTTGAATCGGACCCATCCCAGGAATTTGATTTAATCTAGAATCACGAACCAGAGGATGAGCCAATATTTCAGATTCGATTACATCAAGCTGCGCATCGAGAAACTCGATTTGATGAATGATATTCTTAATGATGATAGAGAGCGAGTCGGAATGGTAGCCAACCGAACTCTTGGCAAGATCTTTGATTTCCTTTGTGAGAGAAAGAGAGAAAGATTTGCGTTTAAAGTTAAGAGCATTATGTAGAGCGTCAATCCGAGTTTCTTTTATTTCGTAAGCCGTCGAGTACTTTTTAAGAAGATTGTGAAAACCTTGAGTTTTAATAGAATTACCAATTTTAGGCTTCAATTCGGGGAAAACACGATCTAAGTAAGAAGTTAAGCGCACATATTCTCTGGAGCGATCCTTAATAAGATTATCACGTTCTTTAGAAAGAAAAGCTAATTCATTCACAAAGAAATCATCTTTGAGAAGTTGAGAATGATTTAAGAAGATAAAAGAAGCAATGGTAGTAGCATCGGCTTTATCATTCTTGACATCACGAATATTCAAACCTCTAAAGCGACAAGTAAGAATTGGATTAAGTAAGAAATAAGAGAAAGAAAAAGAAGATAAGAAATGAGCTAAGTTTTCATGATAATGAGCCGTAGATTCGAATCCAAAGTAAATTGTCTCATTCGAAAAACTAGCGATTTGAGAAATAAGATATTGAAAACCAGTATCTGAATTCTCAAAAGGAAACGGTTGCAAGATGAGTTGACCAGTTGAATCAATCACACAAGCAAAATGTGTAAACTTGGCAATATCAATGCCAACGAAATAGGACATAAAAAGACCACCTTTCTAGAACCTTGACTAGCCATGGTGATCTCTATATTGTATCCTTGATTGATATAAAAGTATCATAACTTATCCAACTATAAACAAATAAATAGAGCCATGGCAATACTCTCCTTTGAATGGACTGTACCATAGAATAAATATAAAAAGAACAGGTTCTATTTATATAGTAACAAATAGAAAGAAAGGAGTGTATGATTTTAGTACTCAAGGTACACTATTATCATACAAGAATTATATGAAAAAATACAAAGTTGCTATTGTTGGTGCAACTGGAGCCGTAGGAAGAGAAATGTTAAATTGCCTCATAACACATGATTTTCCTTACGAATCTATAAAACTATTAGCTTCATCAAGAAGTGCTGGCAAACTTATTAAATGCAATAATGAATATTTTGTTGTTGAAGAACTAACATATGATTCATTTATAGATATTGATATTGCTTTCTTTAGTGCTGGTGGTAATATCTCGAAAGAATATGCTTATGATGCAAAAGAAAGCGGCGCTATCGTAATAGATAATACAAGCTATTTCCGTATGCACGATGATATTCCACTTGTTGTTCCAGAAGTAAATAGTGAAGAATTATTACACCACAATGGAATTATCGCTAATCCTAATTGCTCAACTATTCAAATGGTAAGTGCCTTAAAACAAATTCATGACCATTTAGATATAGAAAAAATAATTGTCTCAACTTACCAGGCAGTTTCCGGTGCTGGAAATAAGGCAATGACAGAACTCACTCAACAATCCTTCGCAATTCTCAATAATCAAGAACCAGAATGTCATGTTCTACCTTGTGCGCAAGATAAAAAACATTATCCAATCGCTTTTAATGTGTTGCCACAAATTGATACATTTGATCAAGAGACTCATTTTAGTAAAGAAGAATTGAAAATGATTAATGAAACAAAGAAAATATTAGGCAAGAGCATAAAAGTAAATGCTACTTGCGTAAGAGTACCAGTTTATAGAGGACATAGCGAATCAGTGTATGTCGAAGTAAAAAAGGATTTTCTTATTGAAGACATATTCACTTTAGTAGGAAATTCAAAAGGCATCACTTTAGTAGATAATGTCTATCAACAATTATATCCTACTCCTCTAGAATTTGAAGGTAGTGAAACAGTAGCAGTTGGTCGTATTCGTAAAGACTTAGAAACTAAAAATGGTTTATCGATGTGGATTGTATCTGATAATCTGCTTAAAGGAGCAGCATATAATGCAATCGAGATCGCATTTAAGTTAATTGAATTAAATCTAATATAAAGGAACATCTTTTATCATATGTTCCTTTTTACATTTGTCTTGCTTTTGTTTTTTTATCATGTTATTTTCATAGTAGTAATTGACTTTGCCGTAAGGGCAAAGTGTAAGATGAATATTGAACAAGGAGGATTAGTGATGTTATCTATTGGAGAGTTTTCAAATATATGTAAAGTATCAACAAAAACGCTTCGTTACTATGCCAAGATTGGTTTATTATTCCCAACAGAAGTAAACCCAGAGAATGGATATAGATATTACTCCATTGGGCAACTTCAAAAAATGCTATTAATTAATCGTTTAAAATCATATGGCCTTTCTTTAGATGAAATTAAGACAGTCATTGATGATTATGATAATCAAGATGAAAAACTCTATCTGTTATTGAATCAAACAAGTGCCAAACTTGAGCAACAAATTATCGACTCTCAGACCACACTATCAAAACTAAATAATGATATAGCAATCATAAAAGATGGCAAATCCATCATGTCATATCTTGATAATATCGAAGTGCAAGTCGTTGATGTTGAGCGTATGTATCTAGTTTCAGTTCGCAAACATGTTCCTCAACATGAATTACCACAAGAATATAGCAAATGCTATGCTGAGATACTTAAGATAATTAATCAATACAAACTAACTATTGTGAAACAGCCAATGGTGTTATTCCATAGTGCAGAGTTTAGTAGTCTGGGCATAGATATTGAATTTGCTATCCCAGTCAAAGAAGCAAGCAGCAACACTAGAGAGTTTAACCCTGGGCAGTGCCTTAAAACTATACTTTATGGCTCTTATTCAAATATTTCATCAGTATATACTAAACAACGCGAATATGCAGAATTGAATAATTTTGAGTCAAGTGATGCTGTTTATGAAATATATGTCACAGATCCTTCAGATACGATTAATGAATCTGAATTAGTTACTGAAATATATTACCCAATAAGGGTAAAATAGGTAGTCGCTAAATCCTTGTCAGAAAGGAAAACTTATGAATCAAGAAAAAATCAACGAATTAGAAAAACTCATTAATAACAAGTACGGCAACACAACAGGCATTGTTGTACTTAAGAATGGAATTACAGTGTATGAACATTACTTCAACAGCTGCACATCTGATAGTAAAATCCATATATATTCAGTAACAAAAAGTATTATCTCTGCTCTCATTGGAATCGCAATTGATAAGAAATACATTAACAACATAGATCAAAAAGTATTAGAGTTTTTTCCAAATTACAAAATTAATGCAAAGGAAAAGATTATTCAAGATATTTCTATTAAAGATTTAATTACAATGACAGCTCCTTTTAAATATCGCTTTGCTCCTTATATAAAATACTTTACTAGTTCAAATTACGTAAATTTTTCATTGGATTATTTAGGTGGTAAAAAACAATCAAAGAAGTTTAGATATACTCCACTAATCGGACCGGATATACTATCTGGTATTATTAGTAATTCAACCGGACAAACAGTTTTAGATTTTGCTACTGAAAACCTATTTAAACCACTAAATATTAATATAGAAAAATCTCTTTATTTTAGCAACAAAGAAGAACAACTTGCTTTCAATAAATCAACAGATATCAGTGGCTGGGCAAGAGACGACAACAACACCAATACAGCTGGTTGGGGACTTACCTTATCAACTATGGATATGGCGAAAATTGGATTACTATATTTAAATCAAGGGCGTCTTGATAAAAAACAAATAGTGCCTGAACAGTGGATAAAAGATAGCACTTCTCCTCAAAGCCATTGGGATAAAAGAAATCTTGATTATGGATATCTATGGTGGGTGATCGATGAGCAAGAACATGCTTGCGCTGCAATGGGAGATGGAGGTAATGTCATCTATTTTAATAGCAAGAATAGTCTTGTTATTGCAATCTCAGGGTTCTTTGTTCCCAGAGCAAAGGATAGAATTGATTTAATAAAGAACCATATTGAACCATTATTCCAGTAAAAAAATAAACGGTGTAATTATTGAGATTACACCGTTATCTTTTGCTATTTTGATTGTGAAGCTGTCAATTGAGTCATAGTCACACAAGGTATTATATTATAGTTATAAGGCTCACCAGCTTTTCCCACTGTCACATAGCCCATGTTTGATTACTTGTATTTGGAATAGAGACACCATAAACCTTAACTGTATCACCAACTGCCATTTTACTGATATCTTGATCAGTATAAATTAAATCATATTTTTGTCCACCTCTTCCAACAAGAACCCAACTCCCCTCTGCTAAGGTATACCCATATGGCGCAAATGCTTCCATAATTCGTTTCCCAGTCGTACTAGCGGCTGCTCCGGCTGAATCAATGTGATACCCGTTAAGATTAATTGATATTCTTAACTTCTCTAAAACTTCTGGTAATGACAAGTTTGTTGCAAATTCTAAAGCTTTATCCGCTGCAAGTTCAATCCCTTCATTCACCCCATGAATGCTACACTCAATATAGGCATGATCACCATAACCTATAAAAGTATATTCTCCATCATCTGGACAACCATCATCCCAATCATTACCATATGTATCAGTCACGTAACTTGCAAATGAAGTCTCGTTATTATCTAGTGAGTGGACCTCAAGATATGCATCGTAATACTTCATAACATAGTTGCGGTTCCCTTCACATCCAGTCTTTTTCGCTTGCTCAATATACCCAGCAATTGCTGGTACTGTTATTGCTAATAAAACAGCAATAATGGCTAATACAACTATTATTTCAACCAGTGTAAAACCAGCTTTTCTCTTAATCCTTTTAATCATAGTTTATCTCCTTGCTGTGCTTATATATAATATAACACCATCTATATTTTTTGTCGATAAACAGAATTATTTTAGATGCAAACAACTATAAATGAATTAGTTTATTTCATTGTCAACTCATGAATATTATCTAGGATTAGTGATATTGACCCATCAGGGTTTTCTTGCTTTCTAATGTAATTCCCTTGGATATAATCTTGAGCATTTATTATTATTTCTACTTCAGTATCAGTAAAAATCCTACACTTTCCTAATTTCTGTGGATAATAGAATGAACTATTAACAGTATCTTCTTCTACAACCCCAGCTTCTTTAATCATCTCTATACATTCAGTTTGAGCACCATAGTCTTTTTCAAACACCTTTATAGCAATTTGAATTGGATTAATTTGATTTTCTTCTACAATACTCTCAACCATTTTATGTTTAGTTAAAGCTAATGTATCAATATCATTATTATTGTATTCACGATTAATTCTCTTAATTGATTTTTCCATGATTGAGATCTTTTGTCTATCATTCAACTCCGTATACCCTTGTAAATAAAGGTTACTAATATAAGTATCCATTTTCCCATCTAGCATAAACTTGCGTTCAATAATTTTAACTTCCTTAGTTTCTTGATTAACTACAATTGCCTCTTCGACATTAAGCCCCTTTGATGGAAGATTAAAACGTTGAGCAACTCGAACAATCATTTGTCCACCATCTTCCTCAATTACATTAGTCTCCACAAGTTTAAAATTAAGTTTCATCATTATATGATGCTTAACACCATCAACTTTGCATTCAACAAAGACGATATTGCATGTAGGCATATCCTCAAACATAATAAAGTAATTATATAAATCTTGGACTGTTTCCTTTGATGAACTTATAAATTTTTCATCGCTTTCTTGTGAGACATTCGCTCTATTAACATGTAAGCCAAGCGTAGCCACATTAATATTTTTTAACGAGGGACTAGCAAATATCTTATCGAGTTTTGTATGATAGTATTCTAAAGATGTTTCTTGTAACTCTATTAACTTTGCTGCAAAAATTATCTTCTTAGTTGTCATATCTACATGATGCATAATCATCTTATCAATTATAATTGTTGTTTCCATTTTTATCACCGTGATTTATCATACCAAATTTAGACTATTATTGACAGTAAAATAAATATTTTATGATTAATAGTTATTCTATTCTTGCCTTTGAAATGTTTGCTAAAACCTAGTTTTCCTTACTTCTGTTATAAAATAGATAACCATAACTTATATATTAGTCTCACTTGGTTTCACTATAAAAATTAAGTGGTTATTTAAGATAGTTTTTTCACAAAGCATCAAAGCTTTGTGCTATAATCTATGCAACAATAGGAGGCATAATTATGAGAGAAGTTATAATACAAGACTATGATAAAAATTGGTCAACCCTGTATCTACAAGAAAGCAAATTATGGGAAGAAATATTATTAGGTAATTTGATTAATATTTTTCATATAGGTAGTACGGCAGTTAATGGTTTATGTGCTAAGCCAACGATAGATATTCTTATTGAAGTGTTTGATATAAACGCCATCGACAATTTATGCATTACTGATTATATTGGTTTTGGAGAACACGGAATAACTGGTAGAAGATACTTTGTGAAAGAAGAAAACGGAAAACATTTATACCATGTACATATTTTCGAAATTGGGGATCCTGAGATAAAAAAACATTTGGTTTTTAGAAATTACTTGAGAGATAATAATAGCATAAGAAATGACTACGCTAGCTTAAAGCAAAGAATTATAACTACTACATCTAGCATTGATGAATATCAAGATTTGAAAGCCAAATTTATTGAAGAATGTACGGCTGAAGCTTTGGAAATATATCAAAACCATTACCCAACGATCAGGAAGAAATATAAATTAATAGCTAAGAATGAGGCTGTTGAAATAATAGAAAAGGCTCATTTTGGAACATTAGCAATCACTAATGATTTCCCCTATGCCATTGGTATAAATCATGTAGTATATAGAGATAGAATTTATTTTCATACTGGCTTACAAGGTTATAAATTGAACGGAATTGATAAACAATGCTGTTTCACAGTAATCAATGACCTTGGATTAAAAGAAGTTGCGACAACTAATAATTATGAATCAGTAATGGTATTTGGCAAATTAGTTCAAGCAAATGAAGAAAAATATGAAGTTTTAAAAAAGCTAATGCAAGATTTAGCTCCTAGTCAACCAATGATGACTAAAGAAAGTGCCGAGAAAATTCCACTAAACATTTTATCAATTGAAATTGATTGTATGTATGGTAAACGTCATGTCAAGTAGAGTTGCATATATCACTTGGCAATTTGGTTTAATTGAAATCATTGGAAATGAAGAAGAAGTAGTTTATATTACTTTGGTTAAAGATAAACTTTATCCTGATAATGCTATTGGCGAAGTTCTTAAAGCCAAAAATCAAATCATTGAATATTTAAATAAAGAGCGTGAAATATTTGATATTAACTTAAGATTGGATGGTACTGAATTTCAAAAGAAGGCGTGGAACGCCTTAATAGATATCCCTTATGGTGAGACTAGAACCTATAAACAACAAGCTGAAGCAGTTGGCAATCCAAATGCAAGTAGAGCTGTTGGTGGGGCTAATAATAAGAATAAATTGGCTATTGTAATACCATGTCACCGTGTAGTAGGAGCTAATAATAAATTAGTTGGTTATGCTGGAGGAATTGAGATTAAAGAATATTTACTAGCTCTAGAGCAAAATGAAAGAAAATAAAACAAAGTGCATTGTGATCAAAAGACGCAATGCACTTTTATATTAACAGCTATAATCATTTTTTATGTCCTACTAATCGAGCAATCAACAAACTATTAATTACTAATAATTCATTCATGCCGATTACTATTTCACCACTATTTGGTATACATTATTAGTTTAAAACAAAGTAGTTCAATTATTAAATCAAATTGCGAGTTTCTACTTATTTAGATATTCCTTTATTGAATTTGCTGCAATCTGCCCATGTTTTATTGCATGGACAACAGTCAGAGCTCCAGTAACAATATCTCCCCCAGCAAATACTCCCGGAAGATTTGTTTTCATTGTTTCCTCATCAACAATTATCGTGTTCCATTTTGTAATTTCTAATTCTTTATTTTGATCAAACAAAGTTTTATCAGCCGTTTGCCCAATAGCAGAGATTATGATATCAGCTGCTAAAATCGTATGAGCAGTATCAGCTTTTTCTGCAATCATATTTCGACCATCATCGCCTTTACCTACAAGTTCCATTGCCACGCACTCTAAACCAACGACATTATCATTATCTGCCAATATCTTATATGGGCTTTGCAAAGTATCAAAGGCAACTCCTTCTTCTTTAGCGTCATTAATCTCTTCTAACCTTGCTGGCAAGTCCTCTTCAGCTCGACGATAAACTACTTTTACGGATTTTGCACCCAAGCGAATTGATGTACGGCTAGCGTCCATTGCAACATTACCTCCACCAATTACTACTACATTTTTGCCAATAAAACTTCTTAGTGTATTTGTTTCAAGTTCTTTAGCTACTTCTTTGAGAAAATCAATTGCTTGATAAACACCTGGCAATTCTTCTCCATCTATCATAAGTTTAGTTGGTGCTTGAACGCCATACCCTAAAAACACTGCAGAATACTCTTCCCTTAATTGTTCCAATGAAATATCTTGCCCAATACTCGTATTTGTAATAAAGTTCACACCAGCTTCTTTCATATAAGCGACTTGACGGTTGACTACGTCATTTGGTAAGCGATAATCTGGAATACCTCTGTTCAATAGTCCACCAAGATATTCTTCTTGCTCATAGATATCAACATGATATCCATCTTGAGCTAAGCGATATCCGCAAGTCAACCCAGCTGGACCACTTCCAATAATAGCTACTTTGTCATTTGTGCATTTTGCAGTAGTTGGCTTATGTAGATTATCTAAATAATAGTCAGCAATATATCTTTCAATCATCCCGATAGCTACTGGCTCCCCACGGATTCCTCGTGTACAAGCACCTTCACATTGCTTTTCTTGTGGACATACACGACCGCATATCGCCGGTAGCGTACTTGTTTGGGAATCTAAGTTATAAGCATCCTCTATTCTACCTTCTCTTAGCGCTAGGATAAATCCAGGAATATCGTTATGGATAGGGCAACCAGTTACGCATGGTTTATGCTTACACTGAATGCAACGTTCTGCCTCTTGCAAGACTTCCTCTTTTGTATATTCACATACTACTTCTTTGAAGGTAGTAGTTCTTTCTAATTTATCAATATGGCTTTGTTTTGTTTTAATTGGGCTCATGTTTGGCATAATATCACTTCTTTCTACCCACCATTATACATAATGAACCATACTATATGTCAAGCAATATACTAAAATAGTATTTATTTCCAGTTTTGAAAATAAACGTTATTCATTATCAATTTTGATATAATGAATTGTGAGGTGATAAAATGATTAAAGCTTTTGTAACTGACATGGATGGAACTTTCTTAAGTGATGACAAATCTTATGATGAGAGTTTCTATGTGACACTGCAAGATTTAAGAAATAGCAATATAAAATTTATTGTTGCTTCTGGTAATCAATACGATAAATTAGAGTATTTCTTTAGAAAAGATTTTAACGACATATGGTTTATTGCTGAGAATGGTGCCAATATAGTTTACAATGGTGCAACTATTAAAAGCTATAAAATAGTCAACCAAGATGCAATTAAAGGATTAATATCTTATGCAAAAGAGCACATGGATGATACTTTATTTGTAGCGTGTGGGAAAAAATGTGCCTACGCATTAAGTAATTATAGCACACCATTAATGGCTGAACTCAATAGATACTATGGTAATCGTAAATATATTTATGATTTAGATGAGTTATTACACATTGATGATGATTTACTAAAAATAACGTTTTGTCGAATTGGAAAATCTATCGAACTTGGCGAAGATATCAAAAAGTTCTCTAGTGTTCTAAAAGTTACTGTTTCTGGTAATGATTGGGTTGATACCATGAGTTTAGGTGTTAACAAAGGAGCAGCTCTAAAGTTTGTCCTTGATCATCTAAATATTGATCCATCGCAAATAATAGCATTTGGTGATCAATCAAATGATATCGAGATGTTAGAATTAGCCGGGACAAGTTATGCAGTAGCTAACGCCACTGATGAAGTTAAAAGGATTGTGACTAATCAATGCAGTAGCAACAATGATGGTGGTGTAATAAAAACAATTAGAAGTCTAATAAAGTAAAACAAGCCCATTATTGGGCTTGTTTTAGAATATTTAATAACATTTCTTTACTCATTTTTCCTTCGTGAATCTTTACTCCATCGATATAAAATGTAGGGACAAGATAATAATCCTTTGATGATGCATAATCAACTTCAATTTCTTCATCAATAACTTTAATTCGAATATCTTTAAAGTCAGGATATTCATTTTTAATTTCATCAAGGTATGACAAGACTTTTTTACAAAACGGGCACCAACTAGTAATGAACAACTCGTTATTTTTCATTATTTTAATCGAATCGTTTTAATTACTACAGGTACAATTGGTTGATCAGCTGGCCCAGTTTGCACGTTTGCAATTTTATCTACTACTTCTAATCCCGATACTACTTTCCCAAAAGCCGCATAACTTCCATCTAAATGCGGTGCAGATTTATGCATAATAAAAAATTGACTTGATGCTGAATCAGGCACCATTGTTCTAGCCATTGACAGTACCCCTGGTTCATGTAATAAATCATTCTTCACACCATTCGATGAAAACTCGCCTTTAATTTCATTTGCCTCACAATGATTCCCAGAACGGTCATACCCGCCTCCTTGAATCATGAACCCTTTTATAACTCTATGAAAAACTTTTCCAGCAAAAAAATCATCCTTAATTAAGTTAACAAAATTTTCTACCGTTAGCGGAGCAACTTCTGGATACAGTTCTGCCTCCATGATATCTCCGTCTTCCATTTCAATCACTATTTCTATTACATTCATTCTATATATCCTCCAAACTAAATACATTATACCCTAATTCATAATAAAGTGTAAAATAAATTGCTAAAAAGAATAGCTCTGATTATAATATATATGGTGATTAAATTGAAAATAGAATTTGATGCAGTAATGCTTAAACACGATTTAATAAATGGTGCATATTTCAAAATGCCATTTGATGTAGAAAAGGAATTTGGGGCACGTCGCGTTAAAGTTGTTGCTATGTTTGATAATTATGAATATCGAGGATCAATTGTTTATATGGGAGATTGCTTTATGATAGGGATTACTCAAGCAATACGAAAAGCAATTGGTAAAGAAATTGGAGATATCGTGCATATTTCTTTAGTCAAAGATGAGCAAGAGCGCGTTGTTGAAATACCTCAAGATTTAGAAGAAGTTTTAAAACATAACGAAGAAGCTAAAACATTTTTAGATAGTTTATCATTTAGCATTAAGAAGAAAATGATTACCTATATTACCGATTCAAAAAAACCTGAAACGCGTCAAGCACATTTAGAAAAAATAGTAGAGATGCTATCAAACAAAGAAAAGATGAAATAAGAACTATCGTTCTTATTTTTTTATCCTCTTACTGAATTCAAATTAATAATTCCAAATAATAATACATTTAAATGATCTAAAAAAAATAGGCTAACGCCTATTCTATTGGTTTATGATAGAATCCACCAACGAATCTATCAGATTTAGTTACATTTATAATAACTCCTGGATCAATCTCCTTGATTAAGTCTATCGTATCTTCTATTTCATATACTGATGTTACAGTTATTAACATTGAGATTGGTTCTTTAGTGAATCCCCCAGTGCCATCCATTCTTGTAATTCCATGACGACACCAATGAACATATTTTTCAACTACTTCATCTGGTTTTCTTGTAAAAATTTCCATTACAACTCGCTTGTAGCGGCGATAGAAAGTCTGAATAATCTTTGTAGATATGAATTGATATAATATAGAGTATCCAGCTAACTGATAGCCATATAGCCATCCAAAAATGCATAATAGTCCAGCATTGAAAGCAAATACATAATACCATATTTCAATACCCCATCTATTAGATACATAAAGAGCTATAAAATCAGTTCCACCACTCGATAGACCACCTTTTAATGCTAAAGCTATCGCAAATCCATTAAGAAATCCACCAAAAGTAATGTTTAACACTACATCACCAAAAATTGGTTCAATAGTAATTAATTCAGTAAACAAGCTTGTCAATAAAACTTGCAATAATGAAAATATTGTAAATCGCCAGCTGATTTTTTTATAGCAAATATATGCAACTGGTATATTTAATAATATTAAGATTGCTCCAAATGGAATATTAATCCCATGATCACTTCCGACCATATTTACTAATAATGATATCCCAGTAAAACCACTAGATAATATTTTTGCTGGTCTTACAAATGCTTCTAAAGAAATCGCCATCAATAACGAAGAAAGTATAGTCGTTCCAAGCATTCTACCATATTTTAACATTTTACTATTCATGCAAATTCACCTTTTTCCCATACCTTATTTTACTATATATAAATACTTTTTCAAGTTCACGCATACATATTTTATTAAAAAAAACACAAAATATAATGAAAGGAAATGATAATATGGCAAAGAAATCAAAATCAAATAACCAATTTCATTCAACTTCATTAGATTCAGTTAAGGATAAAGAATTAGATCCAATGAATTCTAGTGAAATGGCACGAGAATACTCAAAGAAAAATAAGAAAAAATAGTCTCATGCCTTACTCTATAGTTTATCTATAGAGTATTTTTTATTAATCATCCCCTTAATGGCATTATCAAAACAATTCTTTTTTGCTTGATGATTATATTCTTTATTGTTAACTACTAATAACTCTAGTAAATCTTGATAATAAAAACTATTTTGCTTTTGCAAAGAAGCTATTAATACATCTACATTATCTTTCGATCTGTTTTTAGAAGCCTGTAATATTATATTATCTAGCTTTACACTACTATGAAATCCAAATCCAAGGTTAGTAATAATATTTATATATATATCTTCATTTCTAACAACTTGCCCTTTTTCTATCTTTACTAATGTAGCATTTGAACAAATTTTATTATTCGCTCGACATTTAATATCACAACAACTACATGCCTTATTTTTATATTTACATCTAAAGATAATAATACCTCGTTGCGTATAGCGATATGACTTTGTTTTACGATATAGCATTGTACGATGATATTTAATCAAACGCCCAATTGTTTCATATTTATTATATTTCATCTTTATCACCTCGATAAAATTCTACAAATATCGACGTATAAAGTTTATGATTTATTCCTGAAACTATGAATTAATTGCGTATTTATAATTTCACGAAAAAAAAGACTACTACTAGTCTTTAATTTCTATGCTGTAATGTTTTCCCCATTGATAAATTTGTAACAGATAAGCTAGTAGTTGTGGCCCCATCATCAACTGCCCAAACCAAGGCACATTAAAGCTAGCTCCATTCGTGATAATTAGTTTTACTATTTCGCTCTTTTTAAATAACTTGAATAGAATATTATCATTATCTTTTAAAGACTCTATCATTGCATCACACACTAAGCGTGTGTAAATTGGAGAATAAGTTTTTGGAAATGGTGATTTCTTTCTTTGATATATAGAATCAGGTAATATATCTTTAAATGCTTCTCTTAACAATCCTTTTTCTTGGCCATTCAAGAACATCATTTCATATGGGATATTGTACGTGTATTCAAATAGCTTATATGAAGCAAATGGCATTTGAACATTAACACCCGATAAACTGCATTGACTTTCACCACGAAGAATTAATGTCTGCATAAACCCATATAGATTTAAAATAATCGTACGCCTTTTTCTCTTATCCTCTTCCGTATCATTATCTAGATATTCAACCATATCTAGCGTATCTAAATAGGCTTGATAAATATAATCTTCTAGATTAAGATTAGTAATTTTATCACTTAATAACTGTGTTCTTTTATCTAGCGATCTAATCCATGGGAATCCATCAATAGAATATAACTCTTCCTTGTAAAACCATGGATATCCTCCTAATGCCTCATCAGCGCATTCTCCAGAGAACACCGTATCAACATCTTTACTAATTTCTTGTAAGAAAACTAATAAACTGGAATCTATATCAGCCATTCCTGGCATTCCACGACCAATCATAGATGTTTCTAAATTATTGACTAAGGATTCTTGAGTCGCAACTATTAATTTATGATCACTTGGATATTTATTAACACAATCATTGATGAAATCAATATCTCTAGTTTGCTGATAATCATAAGGTTTAAAGTTTATATCATTTTCTACATAGTCTAGGGAAAATGATTTGAATGGGATATTATTACTTCCCAATACTGAAGCAATAATACTAGAATCCAATCCACCAGATAGCATTGTTGCAACTGGTTTGTCATCTCGACACATACTAAGAATGCTTTTCTCAACAAGCTCTCTGACTTTATTCATTGTTGTCTCTAAATCATCAGTATGTGGTTTCGCATGTAGACGCCAATATTCAACAATGCTAATCTCATTGTCAGTAACTAGTAAATAATTACCGCCACACAATAGTTTGATTCCTTGATATATTGATTTGCCTTGTGTAAAACTAGGCCCTAAACCAATTAATTCCAAAAGCCCTTCTTTATCTACTTCCACAGTAGAATCATGCAATAAATCATCAAGACTAGCCGAAAATAATAGACCATTATTTGTCTGCTTATAGAATAATGGTTTTATCCCTAACTGATCTCTTACCATTATTACTTTATCTCCATCTTGGATCACAAACACAAACGGCCCTTCCAAGTGTTCCATACAAGTGTATCTAAACTCTAGATAAGATAACAGTACTAACTCTTCGTCGCTAATACTTTCTTGTATCTTTCTATGAGTTAATAACTCATTAATTACTTTATCACGGTTTGTTATTTGTCCATAAAATAAAATTCTGTACTTTTTATCAAACAAATACTCACTCGCATGCAAAGAAACTAATTCGTTATTTAATACTGTTCCACTAAATCTATTCATAAAGTTCACCCCATATAAGGTATGCATAATAATAAAAATGGAAACAAAAAATAGAAACTATGTTTCTATCTCAGTTCTAAAAATTCAACTAATTTCTTATTATTCAATAATGCTTTAAACAAGAATACACCTAATAGCAATGCTATAAACTCTCCTAGCGCTACATAAATAGCTGTAAGAATAAACGGTACTTGGAATGCATAAACTAGTTCAGCGCCAATTATTAAGCCATTGATAATGGCACCAGCACTAACTGCTACATAACAATTTTTCAGTTTGGTGAACGCTAAGCAAGCAAGTGTTGTTGCTAATGTACCAAACACCATATCTAACATTCCCATAGGTGAAAACATATTAGCTACAAAACATCCCACTACTAATCCTGGTATGTATTTACGGTTGTAAAACGCCAATAATACCATTACCTCTGAAATTCTTAGCTGAATCTCTCCATAAGCTAGAGGTGTAATCATCACAGTCATCACAGCATATAGTGCCGCAATCATGGCATTTAAAGCCATTACCTTAATTCTATCGTTGTTCATATATATCCTCCTTTAATCTTGAGTTATTACTATGTCACCTCGTAGATAAACAAGAATATTACAACGGCACTATTATAAAGTATTTATATTGAACTTGTCAATTTATATCAAATTAAAAAGCTTATTTCACATAAGCTCTTATAAACATATACATACAGGTTGCGCAATATCTATAGTTGCTTTAAGAATACCTGTATAATTATTGTAATCAATCTCAATAATTACGACTTGATTCGTTTCTTGATTAGCAATTATTAAATATTTATCATCAACAATTTTCATATCGCGCGGTTGACTTCCATAACAGTTCAAAAAACTCAACAATTCTAGTTTATTATTCATGATTCGATACATCGCGATACTATTATATCCGCGATTAGTAACAAACAAGTATTTACCCTCAGATGTAATTTGAATGGCTGCAGTTGCAGTAAATTCAGAATAATCATTTGGAATCGTTGATATCTTTTGAATGTTTGTAAATACTCCATTATCGTAATTATAAACATCAATATCATTACTTATTTCATTTACTACATACATAATATTTCCTAGGCAATTAAATACAACATTTCTAGGTCCAGATCCAGGAGTAGTGTGAATTGTCATATCTTCAACTTGGCTCACTTTCCCTGAGTCCCTATTTAAAGTATAAAAGACAATTTCATCGCCACCAAGATTAGTAACATATAAATACTTTTTATCAGGAGTAAATCCAGCAAAGTGCATTCTTGAGCATTCTTGACGTCTGGGAACTGGGCCAGTTTTAGTATGCTGAATCTCGTCACATAAGCGAATTATTTTACCATTATTAACTCTTAGCACCACAAATGTGCCCCCATAGAAATTGCTTGCTATAATAAATTCTTCATCGCCTCCAATATGCACATACGAATCTCCATGTACTGTTAGAATATCTTTTGGATTAAGATGACCGTTCTCAATTACAAATGATTGCACCCCACCAAAATCCTCATCATTATTATAAACATTGCGCAATGCACAATAAATATTATCATTAAATCGGATTAATGAGGATGGATTATCAGACATTATAATATGATCTACTTCTTTGGCCGCATTACTTTCATAGATATATGTATATATCCCTTTTTTAATTCCTTCTCCATAACTACCAATAAAAAATTTCATAGTTCTCCTCCTAATAAAAAACTATACTTTAGTATAGTTTATTCTGCAGTTTCTTTATTACGTAGTTTATCTGCCAACGCTGGATCCTTCTCATTGGCATCACTAAAATTAATATCATCACTTGAGTAAATTTTAGAGCCGAAAATTGGGAAACCTTGTGTTGAACCATATAAAACGAAGCTAACATCATATGCAATCTGATCATCTATAGAAGTGAACATGCCTGTGTATTTACTGTTAACACCCTTTTCATAATCAACATTGCTATCAAGTGCTGCTAATACTTCCGCTGCAATCTTTTTAGCATCGTCAATTGTAGCAGTTTCGATAAAATGCACAGAAATCTTTACAGTTCTACATTCTATTTTTATACTAACTGAACTTACTTTATCATTTGTATAGTTATCTACCGTTTGTTCGATAACAGATTTTTCTAACTTCATTATTCCATCACAACGATCACCATTCACTGTTCCATTTGGTGATGTTACAATAAAGACATATGCAAAAAACACTACCAAACATACTCCAAAAGTTATCGGTAATAAATGTATTGGCCTAAACTCATAATTTTTTATTTTGTTTTTGATTTTTGTAACAAAATCTGATTTATTCTTTGCCATTGCTACACCTTCTTCTCATTTATTATATCAAAATACTATTATCTTGTCACTACACTAGCGAAAGCATTACACCAACCACTCCAGCTGCTATCGTAACGACAACTGGATCTATTTTCATCTTTATAATAGAAAATAAAGATACTGCGAAAATTACTACTCCTTGAATTGAAATAATACCATCTATAACTATTCCCTCATACCCAATTTGATAAGCAGCATATAGTATTAAGACAATAGTTGCTGGGATTATCCCGTTAAGTAATCCTTGCACATACTTATTATCTTGAAATTTTTTAAGAAACCTAAATATTATTTCAACATAGAAAATACTTGGCAAAATAACAGCAATGGTCCCAACTACAGCACCAAAGATATCGCCATAAATATAACCTATAAATGTACTAGCATTTAAAGCAATTGGGCCAGGGACAACTAAATCTAGAGCTAATAATTGAGAGAATACTTCATTAGTTAGTCCAATGGTTGAGCCCTCTGCAAATATCATAGATAGCATAGCATATCCGCCACCAAACCCAACTGCCCCTATTTTTAAGAACATTAGGAAAATATTAAACAACATCATGATCGTTACCTCCTCTTCGCGCTTTGATGTAAACATCCAAAACTCCAAGAAGCCCACAAATTGCTAGTAAAAGAATACTATTTATTTTGAATATAAAAATACCAATAACCATAATCGCTAAGATTAATATATGGAAACTATTCTTTACTGTTTTTTTATAACTTGAGATACATACCGAGAAAATTAATGCCGCTGATGCAGCCTGAATAGCATTAAATGCCCCATTTATTTGATCATTATCTTGAGGAATTGATTTAAAAATAATAGCTACTACTAACATACCAATAAATGCTGGCAATGATACAGCTAATGTACAAAGCAACATACCCATATATCCACTAACTGACTTTCCAACAAATAAGGCCAAATCTAATACTATTGGACCTGGGATAGAATTAGCTAATGAGGCATATTGTAATAATTCTTCTTCAGATAATAAATTATTTTTATCTACTATTTCCTTTTGGATAATAGGTAACATCGCTAATCCACCAGAAAATGTAAACGCGCTTGCCTTAAAAAATATTTTAAATAATAACCAATTTTTTTTCATCTGAACACCCCTTTAAACAACAATGCCTATTATACACCATTTTACAGTCAAATACTCACTTTAATTATTTTTTGCGTATCAATTATACAAGGAATGTTTTATAATACGTATAGGAAGTGAAACAATGAGAAGCATCGATAAAACACACATTAGCTCTATACTTAGTGAACTAGGCAATATTAAACTCGTAGCCGCTACAAAGTATTTCGATATTGAAGAAATGACTTTATTAAGCAAGGCAGGGATTAAATGCTTTGGTGAAAATAAAGTTCAAGACATCATTGCAAAGTATGACCATTTTAAAAATATTGAATGGCATATGATTGGGACTTTACAAACAAATAAAGTGAAATACATTATTGACAAGGTTGCTTTAATACATTCGGTTGACTCTTTTTCTTTATTAAAAGAAATAAACAAACAGGCACTAAAGCACAATAAAGTTATGGATATATTGATACAAGTTAATATTGCTAATGAACAATCAAAACACGGTTTTGGAGTAAATGAAGTTGATAATGTTTTGTATGTAGCAATGGGTTATCAAAATGTTAATGTTTTAGGTTTTATGATAATGGCTCCTCATATTGATCCTGAAGAAACTAGAGTTTACTTTAAACAAGCAAAATCTTTACTTGATAAATATAATTTATCAACTCTATCAATGGGAATGAGTAATGATTATAAAGTAGCTATTGAGGAAGGATCAACAGTTGTTAGAATTGGAAGTAAGCTATTTAATGAAAAGGAGGAATAAAAATGGCTTTGTTCGAAACAGAATTTTTATCAAAAGAATTAGGTATTATTACGCATGTTACTGTATTTTTACCAGTAGACCGTCATCAATGGGGAATTGTATATGATGGTTCACCATTAAAAGTATTATATTTATTACATGGAGCTTGGAGTAACCATAGTGAATGGTTGTATCGTAGCAATGTAATCAATTATGCTGAAAAGCATAACTTAGCTGTTGTTATGCCAGGAGTAAACAACTCATGCTATACTGACAATTTAAGTGGCTCTTTCAAACCATACACTTTCATTACTGAGGAACTACCTGATTGGCTATCTAAAGTTTTCCCAATTAGTACAAAACCGGAAGATCAATACATAGCAGGGCTATCAATGGGTGGATATGGAGCACTTAAAATCGCTTTAAATAACCCAGATAAATATCATGCTGTAGCAAGTCTATCTGGAGCTGTTTCAGTAAAGGGTTTGACAAGACCAGATTCATTTGCAGGAAAGGACATCTTCCCACCCGTAGTAGAAGGAACAATGCATGATCTTGAACATGTAATTAAGACTACAAAACCAGATATCCCAATGTGGGTATGCTGTGGGACTGAAGACTTCCTATATGAAACTAATAAGGAATTTGATAAATTCTGTCAAAAGAATAAACCAAACTATCAATTCCATGAAGGACCAGGCGGACATGAATGGAACTTCTGGGATACTTGGATTGAACCAATTATTGATTGGATGATGGAATTAAAATAGGCTTCAAAGCCTATTTTTTTGTACTTTTCTTCCAACTCATGTAACCATTCATTTGATAATAATTATCATACACTATTATGTAATCATTATTACGGTTGGGGGGTGAAAATTTGGATTCAACATTAAAAAATACAGCCTTGGTTACTGGATTATATAACTTAATTCCGACACCTATAACTTCAAATTTAGTAGAAACATTATTTGTCAATGGATTAACTATTACAAAAGTAGCTGATAAAGAAGTTTGGGCGGATGGGCCATTAACTTATACGATAACTATTTCTAATGAGGCAACTCAACCATATACTAATTTAGTATTAACTGACTTAATTGATATAACTAAGGCAGATCTAATTGCTGATACTGTAAAAGTAAATGGGCTAAAGGCAACATACACTTATGTATTAGGTTTATTAACTGTTAATTTAGCTGATTTGGCAAAAGGAGAAACAGTTGAAATTACGTTTCAAGTTACACAAATGTAATAATAATTGGTATAGTATGGCAAATATAGCTACTCTTCATATAGGTAAAACAAAAATTATAAGCAGTAAATATATAGTTAAGAACTATCAAAACAATTATCAAGCATATATATTCTTTATTTTGTTAATAGTTCTTCTCACTATCAAAAAAAGTTCTTCTATTAGGTAGAAGAACTTTGGTTCTTCAATATCCGTAGGGGTAAAGAAGAATCTTTTGTTTTAACCAAAAATAAATAGACATAGTTATGACTTCCCATGTATGATTAATTTGCGACCAATTACACAAAGGAGAGTTTTATCTATGTCCAACTTTAATA